>CADCRC010000060.1 GCA_902803795.1 uncultured Erysipelotrichaceae bacterium
GTTGCTGCTAATGGTCTTGTTAACTTATTTACTCCTACATGTGGAGCTATTATGGGTGGACTTGCACTTGCAAAAGTTAATTATACTACATGGCTTAAATGGGTTGGAAAAGTAATTGTTGTATTATTAATTACTAATATTGTTATTTTAACAATTGCTATGCTTGTATTATAATTTACATAAATATAAAAAAAATTAGTAAAAAGGCTCGTATATTTGAGTCTTTTTGTTTATAATTAAATATGAAAGTATGGTGATTTTATGAAGAAAATAAGTTTTTTATTTTTATTAGTTGTTGTTTTATTAATTACGGGATGTAAGAGAAATAATAATGAAATTGTTATGGCAACAGAGGCTACATTTCCTCCTTATGAATATTATTCTGATGGAAAAATAGTTGGAGTAGATGTTGATATAATGAAAGAGGTTGC
The DNA here is from genome assembly GCA_902803795.1 of uncultured Erysipelotrichaceae bacterium. GTDB lineage: Bacteria > Bacillota_I > Bacilli_A > RF39 > UBA660 > RUG14903. The sequence goes on from CADCRC010000060.1 coordinate 432, forward strand.
TAAAGAACTTGGGAAAAAATTGAAAGTTAAAGATGTTCAATTTGATTCTATAATATCTGAAGTTAAGTCTGGTAAGAGTGATGTTGGTGCTGCTGGAATTAGTTATTCTGAAGAAAGAGCTAAACAGGTTGCTTTTTCAGATAGTTATATGGATTCAATGCAGGTGCTTGTTGTTAGAAATGATTCTAAAGTTGAATCTATTATTGATTTATATGATAAGAGTGTTGCTGTTCAACTTGGTACTGTTGCTGATACATATTTAACTGATAATTATAGTGAAATAAAAGTTGTTCGTGAAAAAAAGTTTTTGGCTGCTATTCAAGATTTAAAAGATAGTAAAGTTGATGCTGTATTAATGGATTATGTACCTGCTAAAGAATTTGTTGATGATTCACTTAATATTTTAGAAGAACCAGTTTTAGTTGATTCTTATTCTGTTATAGTTGATAAATCTAATAAAGATTTATTAAAAACTATAAATAAAGTAATTAAAAGAATGAAAAAAAATGGGGATATAGATAAAAGCTTATTGAAACATTCAGGTGATTAATATGATGAATATATTTAATGATTTAAAAGATACTCTTATTACTGATAATAGATATAAGTTTATTTTAGAGGGTATTTCTAATACTTTAATTATTGCTTTTTTTGCTGTTATTATTGGTATTTTTATTGGTATTGTGATTGCTTTAGCTAGAACATATTATGATAAAACTAAAAAAGGTAGGATATTTTCGTCTATTGGTAAATTATATACTGATATAATTCGTGGTACTCCTTCTACATTACAATTAATGATAATATATTATATTATTTTTCAAAGTGTAGATGTAAATATTGTTTTTGTTGGAATTATTGCTTTTGGTATTAATTCTGGTGCTTATGTTGCAGAAATTATAAGAGGAGGAATTAATTCTGTTGATAAAGGTCAAATTGAAGCTGGTTATGCTTTGGGTTTAAATTATGGTCAAGTTATGAGATATATTGTTTTAAAACCTGCTGTGAAGAATTCTTTGCCTTCACTTGGTAATGAATTTATAACTTTGGTTAAAGAAACTTCAATTGGCGCATATATTGGTATTATTGAATTAACTAAGGCTTCTGATATTATTGCTTCAAGAACATATAATTATTTTATGCCATTAATTGTGGTTGCAATAATTTATTTAGTAATTACTTTTATTTTATCTAAATTAGTAAGTATAATGGAGAGGAGACTTAATAATGATACTAGAAATTAAGGATTTAAAGAAAAATTTTAAAAGTAAAAAAGTCTTAAAGGGTATTGATTTAAATATAGATGAAAAAGAAATAATTGGTATTATTGGTCCTTCTGGTTGTGGTAAGTCAACTCTTCTTAGATGTATTAATTTACTTGAAATTCCTACAAGTGGTAAGATTGTTTATAATGGTGAAGATATTACTAAATTAGATGATTTAACTAAAGTTAGACAAGATATTGGTATGGTATTTCAACAGTTTAATTTATTTGGACATTTAACTGTTTTAGATAATATAATACTTGCACCTATTAAACTTAAGTTATTAGATGAGGAATCTGCTAAAAAGGAAGCAATTAATTTACTTAAGAAGATTGGATTAGAGGATAAGGCTAATAATTATCCTTCTGAATTATCTGGTGGTCAAAAACAAAGAGTAGCAATCATAAGAACTTTAATTATGAAACCTAAAATAATTTTGTTTGATGAACCTACTAGTGCTCTTGATCCTGAAATGATTGGTGAAGTTACTAAGTTGATGAGAGAAATTGCTCTAACTGGAATTACAATGCTTGTTGTTTCTCATGAGATGGAATTTATTAAAAATTTTTCAACTAGGGTTATATTTTTGGATGATGGTAAAATTGTAGAACA
>CADCRC010000061.1 GCA_902803795.1 uncultured Erysipelotrichaceae bacterium
AATACTCAAGAAACACAAAATAATGATTTAAATCAAACACCTATAATTCAATATGATTTTAGTACATTTCAAGACTATAATGATGAACCAATCATACAAGAAGATTTAAGTAATATTCAAATAATAGAAGAGTCAGATAATACTAATAATGAAATGACAGAAAGCTATGATTTAAGTAATGAAAATATAGAACAAAATGAACAAATAAATACTGATAATATAGATTATGAAGTAGTAGAAAAAACTGATGAAAACACAGAAACTTTTGAAATATCAGAAGAAGATATAGCTGATATACAACCTGAAGAATCAATATCAATAATAGAAGAAAATAAAATAGAAGAAAACAATTTAAATCAAAATATAGCTACTACTATTGATAGATTGTAAGGTGTGTTATGGCAATAAAAAATGTTGTAAAAGTAATGAATTTTCACTCACTACTAAGAGTAGATAAAGCAAGACGTATTGCAGATAAATATAAAAATACTGAAGATGAATTAACCGCTATAATTAGAAAAATATTACTAAATAAAAACATTATTTTAGATAAAAAATCAATCATTCCAAACAAAAATAATCCTATCTTAAATATATATATAGGTAATGATTTAGGTTTTTGTGGTGATTTTAACTTTTCAATTAACAAAGAAGTAAGAAAAGATAAAAATGTTAAAATACTAATAGGAAGTAAAATACATAATTTTAATGATCAAAATATTATTTTAAGAATGACAAAAGAAGATTTTTTTAGTGACTTTAGTAAAGTTGAAAATATTATATATGACGCAATAAAAAATGATAAATATTCAATGATAAATGTTATATATAATCACTATCATAATGTAAATCATCTGGAATTTACTAAAAAGACAATCTATCCATTCAAATATGAAAGTGTAGAAGGAGAAACATATGATGAGGATTTTGGATTAGAAACAGATTCTGAAAGTATGTTATCAGAATTAGTTTCACTATATATATGTTACGAAATAAAAATATGTGAAATGAATTCATTCGCAGCTGAAAACGTAATACGTCAAACCATTACAAGAGAATCATTAAAAAAAATAGATGAAATAGAAGCAGAAAAAACAAAAGAAGAAAGAAAAATCAAAAAACAAAAAGATTTTAAAGCAATTCTAGAAAATTTTAGAAAATTTTAATATATTATTAAAAAAATTATTAACAAGTGATATAATATAAAAAAGGATAGAAACCTTAGAGTATATTGAAAAAATCATATTTATAGAATAAGGTGATTAGATGGATGTTGGTAAAATTATATCTGTATCTGAACTTAATGTTAAAGTTTTGTTAAACGAAGGCATTAAAATAAACATACATGATGTTTTAAAAAGTATATGTGAAAATATTGAATATAAATTTGAAGTTAATTCTATTAAAAATTCTATAGCTTTATGTATACCATTTGATAGTATAATTGGATTAAAAAAAGGGATACAAGTACAAAGTGAAGAAAAACAAATAAATGTAGAATACTCTGATAAAATAATTGGCAGAGTTTTTGATCCATATGGAAAAGTTATTGATAGTATGCCTATTGAAAGTACGTATACAAAAAGTATTTATGATAAGAATTTAACATTAGAAGATATTAATATAAATGGACAAATATTGTGGACAGGAATAAAAGTAATAGATTTTTTTGCACCAATACAAAAAGGATTTAAAATGGGACTTCTAGGAGGTGCCGGAGTTGGAAAGACTGTATTAATAAAAGAATTAATAAATAATGTATATATGTCTCTTAAATCCAATGCCGTATTTGTTGGAGTAGGAGAAAGATCCAGAGAAGGAAAAGAATTAATAGATGAAATGAAAGATGCAGACCTACTAGATAAAATGTGTATGGTATTTGGACAAATGGGGGAGAATGCATCATCAAGATCACATGCAATATATACAGGACTAACATGTGCCGAATATCTAAGAGATGAAAAAAAACAAGACGTATTATTATTCGTAGATAATATATATAGATTTATTCAAGCAAGATCAGAAGTATCACTTGAGTTAAAAAATGTACCTGTAGAAAATGGATATCCTACAACAATGATATCAGATGTATCAACAGTAGAAGAAAGAATTAATTCTACAGAAGAAGGATCTATAACATCATTTCAAGCAATCTATATTCCAGCAGATGATATTACAGACGAAGCGGTACAAACAGTATTAACACATTTAGATGGACAATTAGTTTTAGATAGAAAAGTAGCTGAAAAAGGTATATATCCAGCTGTTAATGTGTTTAAAACAACATCTAAAGCAGTAGATGTAGAAGTTATTGGACAGAGGCATTATGATTTAATAGAACAAGTATTACAATACTTAACAAGATATGAAGAATTAGAGGAAATAATAGCTGTATTAGGTATAGAAGAATTAAGTGACCAAGACAAAGACATATTCTATAGAGCCAGAAAATTACGTAACTATTTTACACAACCTATGTTTGTTGCTGAACACTATACAAATATTAAAGGTAAGTTTGTAAATATTAAAGATGTTTTAGATGATGTAGAAAATATATTAAAAGGAACTTATGATAATTTATATGAAGGGCAATTTCTATTTATTGGAAATTTGAGTGAAGTAAATGCAAGTCAAACTGTTTAGTTTATCTGAAGGATTAAGTATAATTGACAATGTTGAAGTTATCAGAATAAAATCCAAAGATTATAATTTACTAATAATGAAAGATTATATGCCAATTTTGGGAGAAATTAAAGGCAATATTGAAATATTAGGAAGTAATATAGAAAAAAAACTAGAAAACATATCAGGCTATTATATGAATACAAATAATGTATTCTCATTAATTGTAAAAGAAGGATAATATATGGAAATAAGAAATACTGCAAATTTATTAATTAGATTTATGTTTGTATACATAATAATTTTAATTATATTTAGCATTATATTTCATTTTATATTAAAGTCAAAAAAAATGACAAATTTGAAAATGAACTTATTTGGTATGTTTATGCAATTTAATGATAAAGATATTCTTATATTAGTTATAATTGTTTTAAGATATTTATTTATAATATATGCATTATTTAATAATATGACAATAAATAGCTCATATTTAATTATTCTATTATTATTAAATATTTTATATTCAATATTATCTCGTTCAATTAAAAATCTATTTATTGGAAGTTTATCAAGTATCGCAGTTTATTATGGATTATTACTAACAAGATTATTTTCAAGTTATTTAATAGATGTATACTATTTATGGTATATATATTATGGTAGAATATTACTAATAATATTCATAGTTATGTATATTTCATTTTTCTTTATTAAAGAATTAAATGAAACTGTACTAAAAAATAAGTATATTAGGAGAATTAGACATGAAAATTAAAAAATTTATAAAAAAATATGGCGTATTTATATTATTAATTGCTTTTATTATTGTAATAGTAATTATTCAAAGGAATTTTGAAAAAAAGAAAAATACAATTATAATAGAAAATCATAATTTATATCAATATTTTGAAGGTGTTAAATTTAAATATGAAACTAAAATAAAAATAAACAAAAACACAAATAAAATAACAAAATTAACTTTTAAAGATGTAACAGTAAATTTAGATTCAACTCCAATATATTATGCAGATTCTAAAACGGCATTATTTCCATCAAATATGATTGTAAGTTATCCAAAATTAGGAAGTCAAAATAAAATAAACTATTATACTAAAATATATTTAGATGAAGATGATGATGTATACTTAGAATATGAGAAAAAAAAGAAAAAATTAGTAGGTACAATAATATATGATGCAAACAATTTATACTTTTTTACAGAAGATGTAACAGTAAGTTATGGAAATAATAAAATAGATTTAAGTCCATTATCATATATAATAGTTGATACGCTAAATAATAAAATTAATGTTTATGATTATAAAAATGATAATTATAAAATATATGATAATCCTGATAAGTTAGAAGTATATATAACAAACGATAATTTAAAAGTAAATGCAAGTTTAGACCTTATGTATTACAATGAAAAATCCAGATTATTTATAAAGAAAATTGAAGTATTAAAAAATTTAAAATTTGATTAGAATTCATAGAAAGGAGAAAAAAGATGAAATCAGTAAAAGATAGAGTATCCATAAAATATATAATTTCTATAATAATTCTATTGATTTTATCTATCGCTCTATATTTTTCTATGCAATTTTTTAATACTAATTTTATTACAGATAATGGATATATGGTTAAAAATAGTGATATAGATGAAATATTATTATCTAAAAATACAAAATATAAATATAAAAACATTAAATTAGTTAAAGTAAATGATGATGATTCTATATATAAAAATTTAAATAAATATTATGTGTCAAAAGAAGATAGTGATGTTAAAAGAGAAGTTAATATAACATATCCTATATATACAAATGATGGACAAGCATTAGTTAGCTTAGATGAAAAATCAAGATTAATTAATAATTTATTTGACTATAATACATCTATTACAAATTCCACTATAACAGATGGACATTTATTTAATACAACTGATATGTCTCAAGCAGATAGTGATAATTATATACTTCTTGAACTTTCAAATAAAGTATATATGAATTTAGAAGAAATAACATTTAATACAAATACAATAAAAAAGAAAATACCAGTAAACTCAATTATTTCATTTTCTGAAGATTTTATAAAATATTTTTATTATAACAATAAAGGATTTTTAGAATATGGATATATTGAAGGAATAGATATTAATAATCTAGTTGTTTTTAAAGATAAGAAATATACATATGAATACATATTATATAAATTAGGAGTAATAGACGAATTATATGAAGAAGATGACATACATAATATTGAAGTACCAGTAGAAGAAGTAAATATAGAAGAAGAACACTATCAATTAGAGGACAAAACAACAAATGGACCAATAGATGCAAAAAAACCAGAATGGAAATGGATTAAACCTAAAGTAAGTGCAGAAGAATTTAAATACAACGTATATAGTGCTACATCAAGATTATCTATATACGATCCAGCAGGTGTAATTATAGGAACAATATCGTTTCAATTTACTGTAGGTGATAAAACATTTATGAGAAAAACCTTTACATCAGGTGGTCTATTTGAAATAAGAGGTTTGATTCCAAACACAACATTTACAGTTACAGGTAAATACAAATATTATGATATAGAAAAGAAAAAAATAGAAAATCAATTTTTTACACAGACATTTACAACAGGAGATTATACAACATTAGAACCAATAGCTTTAGAATATGAAACAGGAGAGGTTTATTCAAATCAATTAGAAATAAAAAATATAAAAATAACATCTGATCTAAATGCAGAACTTATTAAAGGAATAAAAAAAGCATTTGTTAAAGTAGGTGAGGAAGAATTTGCTATACCATCAGATGCATTAAATAAAATGTATAAAGGACAAGCTGGATATTTCCTATCAAATCCAAAATTAGAAAGTAATAGTAATTTTAAATATAAAATTATATTTAAAGATTCCTTAGGAAATATTTTACCAACTATTCAAACAGAAGGACAAGCAAGAACATCAAAAGAAGTGCCAAGTACATTTGTTAAGATAATAGATAGTACAGTTAAATATATTAAATTTCAATTTACTTTATCAAATAAAGATAATGCAGATATAAATAATTACAGATATGTTATTTATAATAAAGAAGGAGTTATTGTAAGTAATGGATACTTAGAAAATACAGAAACACAAACTATAACTTTAGATACTCTTGATCCAAATTCAGTATTTAATATGGAGGTATTTGCAGACTATGACACAGCAGATGGAAAAGGTGTTTATAAAGATATAGCAATTGGTAGTGCTAAATTTACAACATTACCTCTATCTTCATTAGGATATATTAGAGTATCTAATTCAGTATCTAATATATCAGATTCAAGCGCTACTATATCAACTGCAATCAACAAGTTATCTACTAATAGTATATTATTAGAATTATTATCATCTTTTCAAATGAAAGTATATGATATAGATGGAAATGAAATATATAGTAAAGTATATAACCAAAACGAATTAAATGAATTAATTGCTGGAAATGATATATTTGATGATATTGGAGGATTATCTTCAAAAAACGAATACTCTATTAAATATTTTGCAACCGTAAAACAGGGTAATACTGAAGAAAAAATACAAGTATTATCATCAGTTAATACATTTAAAACTCTTAAAGTATCCGCAACAGTTAATATAGCTAATTTATTTGTAAATAAATCAATGATTGTATATGATGTTAGAATAGATGATAAAGATGAAGCAATAAGTTCAGATAGAGTAATTTTAGAAGTTAGAGATTCAAGTGAAAAATTAGTATTTAAAAAATATTTAAGAATAAATAGCGATTATGAAGAAATAGATCTTCAAGATTTAAATCCATTAAGTGAATATTCATTTAAATATTCAGTTGAAGAATATAATGAAGGATATAATAACTCTACATATGTAGATAATTATACATTATATGAAACAACAATTTTAACAAAAGATGGTATATCAGGAAAAATTGTATTAGATGGATTAGTAAGACAAATTAATGGAAACAATTTATTTGATTTAGATGACTATGGTAGAATTAGAACAGATGGCAACGTTTCATCAAAAGAATATGATTTGAATAATAAACAAGTAATGTTTTCAGCAAAGAATGGATATGTTTCATATTCGTATTTCTTACCAGAAGGATATAGTAAAACAGTTAATATAAGTTTTTATGCAAAATATGATCCAGAAACAAAAAACAGAGCAGATGTATATATAGGTAAAAATTATGGACAATCACTAGATTATAAATTAACAAATTTAAATGATGAATGGAAAGAGTACTCATTTACTTTTGTAATGAATACAGATTATATTGCATTTGTAATTAATGAAGCAGCAAACCAAAACATGAAAACTAAAGTATTATTTAAAAATATAATGATACAATCTGTAGATATAACAGATAAAGCATTAAATAATGCAACATATTCATATCATAACTCTAATTATATTTTTACAAACACACAAATGTATGCAGGAAATGAAGAAATGCCAGGTCATGATGGTGAAACAACAATAGTAGGTAACTATGGAAATGGATTTGCAAAAATAACAAATATTGATACAGGTGAAGTAAATACATTTGAATATACAGGCTCATATCAAACATTTACTCCAAATGTAGCTGGGGACTACAAGTTTGAATTATGGGGTGCAGCAGGAGGAGATGGATATGCTATTCCTGGATACGAACAAACATCTTCATCTCATGGTGGAAGAGGAGCATACACTAGTGGAGT
>CADCRC010000062.1 GCA_902803795.1 uncultured Erysipelotrichaceae bacterium
AAAGTATCAATAATATTGATGCTTTTTTATAAATATAAATAACAAAATATAGATAATTGTAAAACAATTTGTTAGAATATATATGAATGGAGATGATACTATGAGTATTCATATAGAATCAAAAACAGAAGACATTGCACCTATTGTATTAATGCCAGGAGATCCACAAAGGGCTACATACATCGCAGAAAATTATTTAAGTGATTATAAATTAGTAAATAGTATAAGAGGACAACTAGCATATACAGGATTTTATAAAAATAAAAGAATAACTGTTTTTTCAAGTGGAATGGGAATACCTAGTATTGGTATTTATTCATTTGAATTATATAAATTTTATAACGTAAAACATATTATTCGTATAGGTACGGCAGGAGCGTTAGATAAAAATATAAAAATGTTAGATATCGTTTTAGCAACCTCTAGTTATTCATTAGATACATTTCCACTTCAATTTGATGGAGATAAAGAAAAAAATATAAAGTCAAGCACATATTTAAACAATATAATTATAAACAAAGCATTTCAAAATAATATCAACATAAATTGTGGAAAAATAATTACATCAGATGTATTTGATCCATATGTAGATACAGAAAAATTTGATAATTTATTTCCTAAAGATAATTACATAGCTAGTGAAATGGAAGCATTTGGATTATTCTATATCGCAAATAAAATAAATAAAAACGCAACATGTCTCTTAAGTATTGTAGATTCAAAATATAATAAAACAAGTATATCAACAGAAGATAGAATTACAGGACTAAATACTATGATCGAACTAGCATTAGAATCAACATTAGAGATAGAGGGATAAAATGATATTTGAAGAAAAAGATTTAGGCATATATAAATTACATTTTAAAAAAGAAGAAAAATTTAAATATACAGATGTATGTTTAAAATTTAGAAAAAAAATAGAAAAAAAGGACTTAATATATTTAAGATTATTAAAAAGTTTATTAACTAAATCATCATTTGAATATAAAACTACAAGACTACTTAATATAAAAAAAGAAGATTTATATAATCCAGAAATATTCATAACATCATACAGAAAAGGAAATATCATAAACTTTGAATTTTGGATTAGCATATTAGATGATAAATATACACAAAAAAATAATTTTAATGAATCAATAAATTTTGGTATGTCTATTTTATTTAATCCAGATATAGAAAATAATTGTTGGAATAATAAATACTTTGATATAGAAAAAAATAGAGTGATTGATGAAATAAATTCAATAAAAGAAAATCCAAGATTATATTCAGATATCCAGGCATTTAAAGCATTTGATAAAGATGGAATAGTAAGTTATAATATATATGATTTAGAAGAATTAAATAATATTACAAGCACATCTTTATATGAATATTATATAAACTTTATTAATAATTCATTATTAGATATATATGTATGTGGAAACAATGATATAAATAATTTAATAACATTATTTAAAAAACACATTAAAAACAAAATATTAAAGAAAAATGATTTAAATCCATATTTGGAATACAGTAAAATAAGAAATAAAATATTAATAGCTAAAGAAAAAAGTAATTATAAAGAAAGCAGATTAATAATTATTAATAAAACAAATAAACTAACTGAATTTGAGGAAAAATATGTAACACCTATATATAATTATATATTAGGAGGAGGTACAAATTCATTATTATTTGATAATATAAGAGAAAAATATAATTTATGTTATTCTATATTTTCAAGTTTTAATTCATATGATCATTTATTAGTAATAAATTCATCTATTGATTCAAAAAATTTCTTAAAAGTTAAAAAGAGTATTGAAGACAATATATTAAATATGAGAAAAGGCAATTTTAGTAAGAATCAATTAAATAATTTTATAGAATTATTTAAAACAAATATTCAATCTATAGAAGATAGTATAGAAAATATTATTTATTATATGCAAAGTTATGAATATAATTCAGATAATTTGGAAACAAAATTAGAACATTTTAAAAAAGTAACTAAAAAAGATATTATAAAAGTATCAAAAAAAATAGATATAGATACAATATATTTATTAGAAGGAGATTCTAATGGAATGTAGAGAATTAGAATTATTAGATTTAAATTTTTATCATGAAAAATTAGATAATGGATTAAATATATTTTTGTTACCATTAAAAGGAATAAATAATTATTGTATAAACTATTGTACTTGTTATGGGTCAGATATTTTACAATTTAATAATACAAAACTTAATCCTGGAACAGCTCATTTTTTAGAACATAAAGTATTTGAACAAGAGGAAGGAGAAAAAGTATTTGAGTTTTATGAAAAGCATGGAAGTTATGCTAACGCATATACCAATCATGATAGTACATGTTATGTTGTTGAAGGAAACAATTATTTCAAAGAAGACTTGTCATTTCTAATTGATTATGTAAACAAACCATATTTTACAGATGAAAATATAAATAAAGAAAAAGGAATAATAAAAGAGGAAATCAATTCAAACATAGATAATCCTTTCATGATAATGAATAGAGAAATAACCAAATGCATATTTAAAAATTCAAACAGAATATATGATATAGCTGGAGAGGTTTCTGATATAGAAAAAATAGATAGAAATACATTAAAAGAAGTATATGATACTTTCTATATACCTAATAACATGTTTATTTCTATAGTAGGATGTTTTGATAAAGATGAGGCAATAAACATAATTAAAACTAAAAAGTATAATGAAAATATGGAATTTAATATTATTAAAAAAGAAGAAACAGAAGAAGTTAATAAAAAAAATAAAACAATATATAATAGTAATATTGAAATAGATAGACTATCAGTTGCATTAAAAATAAATTTAAATAACTATAAAGAAGATAAATATATTGTATATAAAAGTATTGAAATATTATCAGATATACTATTTGGAGAATGTTCAATATTAAGAGAAGATATTAACGACAATAATTTAGTAAATTCTTTAGGATATTATGAATATATAAGTGATAACTATCTAATATTACAAATAGAATCTAAAACAAAAAACATTGATACTATATTAAATAAAATTATTTATACATTTAATAATTATAAAAATTATATTGATGAAGATTCATTTAATAGAATAAAAAAAGTATATAAATCAAATATTATATCTTTATCAAATAATTGTGAACAAATAAGTAACTATATAATTGATACATATATCACATATAAAAATGTATATTATAATCTAGAAGAACTTGATAAAATAGATTATAAATTATTTAAAAAAATAATTAATAAAATTGATTTTGATAATTATTGCTATATAAAAATGCTTTCCAATAAATAAAAATTGTGATACTATTATAATAGAGGGATGTGGATGATATGAGTGATTTTAAATTTAGTGATATGGGATTTACTGAAGGAGAATCTTCTAAAAAAAGAGATTCAAAAAAACTTAAATGGTTAATTATAGCTATAATTGCAATAATACTATTTATAATTGTATTATTTATAGGTATATCATTAGTAAATTCTCTGTCAAAAAAAGAAAAAACAGAAAGAGTACAAGAAACAGAAAGATTAATGAGTGCAACAGATGCAAATGTTGTGAATGCATATAAGTATTTAAATTTTAATTATCAAGGAGAAAGATATAACAGATTTTATTCAAGTAAAAAGACAAATACCAATTCATTTACAAATTATGAAAAAATATTTATTGGACTATCTCAAATAAAAGAAACAGATGTAAGCCTTTCAGGAACAAATGAACAAGGACAAATAGTATATTTACTTGATAGAAAAATATTAGACACATATATCTCTAATTTTTTTGGTGAAGATAATAAAGTAGATGATTATTATTATCAAGACTTATCTAAAGTAAAATCAAATTATTTATATACATTTAATTTTTCCACATCAAATAATTTAAATACTGGAAGATTAATATATGACTCAGCAAATGATAAAATAGAAATAATTTTTGAAAAAAATGTAGATAACACAGAAAAATTGACAGATTTAGGAACAAGTAAAGTTCTATCTAAAATAGAAAGTGCAAAAGTAATAAATAAAGGAACCGATCAAACACTAGAAATAACTGAAAGAATTGTATTTTTAGATACTGAAAAAGAAAAAAATGAAAATGGTGTAGAAACAGGTACTTATATATTAAATGTTTATAAAGATGGCTTTTTAAGCCAAAAAATTGGATATTTAAAAGGAAAAACATTAGCAAACTTTAAAAAAGATACATTTACAATAGATCAATTTATAAGTTCAAATGATGAAAGTAAAAATGTAGCAAATTACATGATATATAAATTTAAATATAGTGGAGGAAAATACTATTTCACATCAAGTGAATTACTATATTAATGTTGATATATAAAGAAATTTATATATCTTTTTTCTTTACAAATTATATATTATATGATATTATTAAATAGCAATTAAATGGCGCCATTGGTGAAGTGGTTAACACGCCGGATTGTGGCTCCGGTATGCAAGAGTTCGATCCTCTTATGACGCCCCATATGAAATTAACGATTCTTATGAATCGTTTTTTTTTACAAAAAAATAGAGATGTAAATGTCTACCCAAATTCATTTAAGTAGACATTTAATCCATGAAGATTAGATGCCTTTTTTTATTTTA
>CADCRC010000063.1 GCA_902803795.1 uncultured Erysipelotrichaceae bacterium
CTTGGTGAATTTATTGATATGATGGATGATGAAGGATTACTTGATAATACTGTTTTCATATTATATGGTGATCATGATGCAAGACTTCCAAGAAGTGATTATAATAGATTAGTTAATTATGATAAAGAAACTGATGATGTATTAGATGTTTTTGATTCTAATTATAATGAATATGATTATTATGATTATGAATTAGGTAGAAAAGTTCCTTTTATTATTTGGACTAAGAATATGGAAAATACATCTTTAAACAAAGAAATTACTGATGTTATGGGTATGTATGATGTTATGCCAACTTTGGGTAATATGTTTGGATTTTATAATAAGTATGCTTTAGGACATGATATATTTGATATTAAAGAAAATAATATTGTTGTTTTTCCTAATGGAAATTGGGTTACTAATAATATGTATTATAATTCTCAAAAACAAGAATATTTATCTCTTAGTGATTCTCCTATTGATGAAGCTAGTATTCAAGCTAATAATGATTATGCAACTAAAATATTAGATGTTTCTAATAATATAATTGTATTTGATTTATTAAATGACAATAAGTCTGAAGAAGAAATAAAAAAGACTGTTGAAAGTATTGAATAGGGGGTATTATGAGATTAAAAAGAAAGTATAGGAAAATAATTTTAATAATATTATTACTTATTGCTTTATGTGTTTGTATTTATTTGTTTATTAATAATAATAGGATTATTGGTAAAAAAAAGATTCAAGATATAGTTGTATCTGATAAAATAGAAGAATATGGTTATTCTTTAAAGAGTAATGCTACAGAAGAATATAAGAAATTATTTAATGAATTGAAGAATGTTTTAAAGTCTGATAGTATTAATTATGAAGAATATTCTAAATTGATTAGTCAAATGTTTATAATTGATTTTTATACGTTAGATAATAAACTTACTAAAAATGATATTGGTGGAATAGAATTTGTTTATTCTCCTATGTTGGATAATTTTGTTATGAAGGCTGAAAATACATATTATAAATATGTTGATTCTAACATATATGGTGATAGAGATCAAAATTTACCTCGTGTTAATAAAGTAAGTGTTGATTCTGTTTCTAATGAAGCATATACTTATTCATTTACTCGTTTAAATAATGAAACATTAGAAGATGAAAAGTATGAAGGAACAGATGAAGGGGCGTATGTTGTTAATGTTAGTTGGAATTATGTATCAGATATATATTCTGATTATCAGAATAATGCTGTTTTATATTTTGTTCATGATAATAATAAATTGGTATTAGTTGAAATAAAAAATGAATAATTTATGGAGGTTTAGTGTATGAAGCATGAATTATTATCTCCTGCTGGAAATATGCAAGCATTAACTCAAGCTGTTTCTAATGGTGCAGATTCAGTCTATATTGGTTTTACTAAATTTTCTGCACGTGCAAATGTTAAGAATTTTACTAATGAAGAGATTGTTCAAGCACTTTCTTTATGTCATTTGTATGATGTTAAATTGTATGTTGCAATGAATACACTTGTTAAAGATGATGAAGTATCTGAATTTTTAGGTGAAGTTGAGTATTTATATAGAATTGGTGTTGATGCGATATTGATGCAAGATTTTGGTATGATATGTTTATGTAGACTTCGTTATCCTAATCTTGAAATACATGCTTCTACTCAGGTTAATGTATCATCTGATTTAACTGCTTCTTTTTTAGAATCTATTGGAGTTAAAAGAGTTGTTTTATCTAGAGAGATATCTTTAAAAGATGAAGCATCAATGAATAGTAAAATTGAAAAAGAAGTGTTTATACATGGTGCATTATGTTCTTCATATAGTGGATGTTGTTCAATGAGTTATGATATGGCAGGTAGATCTGCAAATCGTGGTGATTGTAGTAGTTGCTGTAGACTTCCTTATAGTTTATATAAAGGAGATAGACTATTAGTTGAAAATAAATATTTGTTAAGTATGAAAGATATTAATACATCAAGTAGATTTAATGATTTATTAAATTCAAATGTTTCTACTTTTAAAATTGAAGGTAGAGCAAAATCTCCTGAGTATGTTGGATTTGTTACAAGATTTTATAGAAAACTTATTGATAATAGTGGAATTGATTATGAATATGATGATGATATAGAAAAAATAAAAGTATTATATAATAGGGGATTTACTGTTGGAAGGTTATTTGATGCTAGTGATGAAGATGTTATAAATCAAGATAATCCTAAACATATTGGTGTTGAAATTGGACGTGTTTTAGAAGTAGATGATACTAAAATAAAAATACAATTAGATAAATCTTTAAATCAACAAGATGGTGTAAGATTTAGAGAATCTGATCTTGGTATGATAGCTAATTATATATATGATGAGAGTGGAAAGTTAATTAATAGTTCAAGTGGTATATGTTATTTGGATAATAAAATAGGACTTAAAACATGTGATC
>CADCRC010000064.1 GCA_902803795.1 uncultured Erysipelotrichaceae bacterium
AACATTATTGATTCATTTGTTGTTGAATAAAAATATATTATATCAGTCTAATTATTGTACTCTTTTTTTATGATTTGCTTATATAGTAACAAATAATTTGACATTTTGTTAAAAATATGATAGAATATATGTACTTTGAAGAGGGGAATTTAAAATGGAGGTTGAGTGTAGAATGAAAAATCAAGAAAATTATATATTTGAATATTTAGATGAAAATGATTTTAGAAAAAAGGAAAGATCTGTTAGAAAATATAATATGTTAGCTTATAAAAAATTAACATTTGAATATTATCCTGAATTGAGAAAAGGTAATTTTTTAGGTACTAAGATTAGTTCTAATGAACAAGATAATACTGATTCATATGAGTTGGAATTACCTACAGATGCTTTGTTTACTAAGATACATGGCTCTATTAAATTACATTATATTGTTTATGTAAATAAAAATATTATATTATTAACTAATATAACTCCAGAAGAAATATTAGATGAGGGACATAGATCAGAATTATCTACTTATAAAGGTGTTATGATTTCTAATGTTAATAGAGATAAAGATATATTTAAAATTAATTTGTTAAATAAATTAAACAAATAAAAATAAAAAAAATTATTGCACTACTTTATAAATTGTGATATGATTTATAAGTAGTTGATGGACCCTTAGCTCAGTTGGTTAGAGCATCCGGCTCATAACCGGGCGGTCATAGGTTCGAGTCCTATAGGGTCCACCATTTTGAAATTAATCGCTATTTGTCAGCGATTTTTTTTTGTATGTATAATTTTATGAAAAATAAAGACATTTTATTATAAATTTGATACAATATTATAGTAAATAAATGTAATAATAATTATTTATAAAAATATGTATTTTTATTTTGAAAAGAGGTTATGATATGTCAAGGACAAAGAAGAGTAGAAAGAAAAAAACATCTATAATTACAGATGAAGTTTTTATTGGTATTATATTAATACTTTGTTCTATACTTGGTATTGGTAAATTTGGAATAGTTGGAAGGTTTATTGCGGGTTGTTCTTTATTTTTAGTTGGTGAAATGTGTGTTGTTTTATTTGGCGGTTTGCTTATATATGGATTTTACTTATTGTTATATTCATTAATTACTAAGAATTCTGTTTCATATTTAACTCTTAGAACATTAGGTTTTATTGTTTTCTCTATAAGTGTTCTTGTTTTATTACATAGACCTTATAGTTCTAATTCAAGTATACTTAAAGAGACAATTAATACTCTTAATAATGGTTTTAAAGAAGTCATTGAGACGGGTACTTTAGAAAATTGGGATATATATGGTGGTGGATTTATAGGTGGATTATTTCTATATATATTTATTTCATTATTTTCTTATACTGGTATGATGATTGTTGATGTATTTATTTTGATTGTTGGTATATTATTTATTATTGGTATTGAGAATATTTCTAAGATTAAAGAATTATTTATAAAAGAAGAAATAGTTTATGATTCTGATGAGAATACTTCAAAGAGTAAACATTTATTAAAAGATGAAGATAATAAAAGTGATGATGATAATAATAAAGATGATATTGAAGATATTCCTAAGGATGAAGAAAGACCTAAGATTAAAATATCTAATTTTGATGAATTAAGTAATAAGGCTCCTGTTAAGTCTATAGTTGAGCCTAAAAAAGAAGTATATGTTTCATCTGATGGTTATGTTTTACCTTCTGTCGATTTGTTAAATCCACCTAAGAAGAGAGATAATTCAAAGGATGAAGAAACATATGAAAGAAATGCAAAAAAATTGGAAAATGCTTTACGTGATTTTGAGATAAATGCTAAAGTTGTTGAAATACATATTGGACCTGCAGTATCACAATATGAACTTGAAATAGCTAATGGTACAAGATTAAATAAAGTTCTTTCTGTTAGACGTGAGATTGAATTATCACTTGCAAAAAAAGATGTTAGAATTCAAGCTCCAATTCCTGGCAAAAATACTGTTGGTATAGAGTTTGCTAATGATAAACCTGATAGTGTTAGTTTTTATGAGATTATTACTGCAAATGCTATGAAAGAAAATTTTGATAATAAACTTATGGTTCCACTTGGAAAAAGTATTAATGGTGGAATTGAAGTTTGTGCGATTAATAAAATGCCTCATATGTTAATTGCTGGTACTACTGGTTCAGGTAAATCTGTTTGTGTAAATGGAATTATTTGTTCAATACTTATGAGAGCTAGACCTGATGAAGTTAAGTTTATTTTAGTTGATCCTAAAATTGTTGAATTATCTGTTTATAATGGTATTCCTCATTTATTAAGACCTGTTGTTACTAATCCAAAAGAGGCTGCTAAAGCATTAACAAAAATGGTTGAAGAAATGGAAAAAAGATATAGAATGTTTGAAGCAACGTTAACTAAAAGTATAGAAACTTATAATGCTAAAATTGATGAGATGAATTCTAAAGTTGTTGATGATTCACAAAAAACTCCTAGAATGCCATATATTGTTGTTATAATAGATGAGCTTTCTGATTTGATGATGGTTGCATCTAAAGAAGTTGAAGATGCAATACTTAGAATAACTCAAAAAGCTAGAGCTGCTGGAATACATTTAATTGTTGCAACACAGAGACCTTCGACAGAAGTTATTACTGGTTTAATTAAAGCTAATATTCCATCTCGTATTTCATTTGCTGTTAGATCTGGTATTGATTCAAGAACAATATTAGATCAAACTGGTGCTGAAAAATTACTTGGTAAAGGTGATATGTTATTTTTACCAGTTGGTCAAGATTCTCCAACTAGAATTCAGGGTGCATTTATAACAGATGGTGAAATAGAAAAAATTATTAATTATGTTAAAGAACAGCAGAATGCTGTATATGATGATACATTAATGAATTTAGCTGAAAATATTGATGCAAGTTCTTCTGATTCTTCTGATGATTTATCTAGTGTAGATGATAATGATAAAGAAATATATGATCAATGTGTTAAATTTGTTGTGGAATCTCAAAAAGCAAGTGCATCATTATTACAAAGAAGATTTAAAATAGGTTATAATAAAGCAGCTAGAATGATAGATTTATTAGAAGAAAATCAAATTATAGGTCCAGCAACAGGTAATTCTAAACCTAGAGAAGTATTAGTACAATTAGAAAGTAATGAAGATAATGAGGTTAGTGAAGAAGAAATTTTTGAAGAATAAATTAAAGTAGGTGTAGTATGTATTTAAAAACGATATCAATAAAAGGTTTTAAATCTTTTGCTGATCATACAATTATTAATTTAGATGATAAAATAAATGCTATAGTTGGACCAAATGGTTCTGGTAAATCAAATATAGTTGATGCAATAAAATGGGTACTTGGTGAACAATCTCCTAAAAATTTGAGAGGAGAAAGTATGCATGATGTAATATTTGATGGTAGTTTATCTAGAAGTTCTCAAAATATTGCTACAGTAGAATTAATATTTGATAATAGTGATAGTTTTATTAAAAATTATCCTATAGAAATATCTATTAAAAGAAAAGTTTATAGAACTGGTGAGTCAGAATATTATTTAAATAATAAAATAGTTCGTCTTAAAGATATAACTAATATTTTACTTGATACTGGTATTAATAAAGAATCATTTAATATGATTGCTCAAGGAGAAGTTGATAAAATCATATCTAATTCTTCACAGGATAGAAAAGTAATAATAGAGCAAGCTTCTGGTATTTTGAAATATAAAAAAAGAAAGGAAGAAGCATCTAATAAGTTATCTCGTACTCAAGATAATTTAAATAGAGTAAATGATATAATAAAAGAGATTGAAGAAAGATTAGAACCTCTTAAAAATATGAGAGATAAGGCTATTAAATATAATGAAAATAAAGTATTAAAAGATAAATATTCTATATCTTTACTTGCTTATGATATAAATGAGTTAAATGCTCAAATTAATAATTTAAATATAGAAAAAGAACAATTAAATAATACATTAATTATAAATAATAATAATTTATCTAAATCAGATATTAATAATAATGAATTAATTGATAAAATAAATGATTTAGAAAATAAGAAAAATGTTTTAAATAATGAATTATTATCATTAAAAATAGATATAGAAAAGAAGAATAATCAAATTAATTATTTAAGTGATACTAATGATTTTGGTGATTTAGATTCTAAAATTAAAGAGAAAGATAGTTTAATTAATAGTTTGAATCAAATAGAATCTAAGATAAAATTAAATTTAAAACAAGATAGTGATTATAAAATAAATAGAAATAAAGAATTAGAAAATTTATCTAATATTAAGAGAGAATTAAATTTTTATACTTCTCAATATAATGAAAATATACATAAAATTGAGTCTTTAAAATATCAAATAAATATAATAAAAAATACTAATAATAATTATATGCCTAAAGCAGTAGAAAAGATATTATCTAATAATAATTTAAAAGGTATATTAAATACTTTAGGTAATATATTAAAAATAGATAGTAAGTTTGATACTGCTTTATATATAGCTATTTCATCTTCTAAGAATTTTATTATTACTCAAACAAGTGATGATGCTAAAGAAGCAGTTGAATATTTAAAGACTAATAAATTGGGTAGAGCTACTTTTTATCCTATTGATACTATTAAATCTAGATATGTTGATAGGCAAACACTTGATTTAATAGAAAATGATGTTTCTTATTTGGGTGTTTTATCTGATTTAGTAGAATTTAATGAGAAATATAGAAATATAGTTGAGAATCAACTTGGTATTGTTATTGTAGTTGATAATTTAGATAATGCATATAAGATAAGTAAAAAGATTGGTAATAAATATAAGATTGTTACTTTAGATGGCGATGTTATTAATGTTGGAGGATCTATTGTAGGAGGTTCTATTAATAAAACTAATCCTATATCTGATATAAATAAATTACAAGAACAATTGAACTTATATCAGAATAATAATATTCAAATAGATATTAATATAAATGATACGAATAATAAGATTAATAATATAAATAATAATATAAATAGTATTAACAATAATATAGATAATATAAGTAGTTTAAATGATAATTTAAATAATGAAAAATATAATATAGAAAGTAAGATTAATAATATAAATAATATTATTGATAAATTGTCTATAGATGATAATTCTAAAGAAAAGAAATTATTAGATTTGAAGAATGAATTATATGAATTAGATAAAAATCAGAAGTCTAAAAATATAGAGGTTAAGTATATTGATGAGGAACTTATTAAATTAAAAACAGAATTAGATAATTTAAATTATGAATATAGAATTCAGAATAAGAATATTAATAAATTACAAAAAGATATTAATGAAAAAGAAATATTAATTAATAGAAAAGATGTTGAATTGAATTCTAAACTTAGTATATTGAGAGAAGAATATGAGATGTCAATAGAGAAGGCGACTACTGATTATCCTTTAGATTTAGATGTTAGTTTAGCTAGAGAAAAATTAAAAATATATGATGATATATTAAAAGAAATAGGTATGGTTGATTTAAATTCTATTGAAGAATATGATAATGTTAATGAAAAATATTCATTTTTAATAAAACAAAGAGATGATTTAACTCATGCTTCTGATACATTAATGGATATTATGAATCAAATGGATAAAGCAATGATTGAAAAATTTAAAAGTACATTTGTAGAGTTAAATGTAGAATTTAATAATGTATTTAAGAGTTTATTTGGTGGTGGATGTGCATCACTTAGTTTAACTGATCCAGATAATATATTAGATACTGGGGTTAATATAGATGCTACTCCTCCTGGTAAGAAATTAACATCGATTACTCTTCTATCTGGTGGAGAAAAAACATTATGTGCTATATCTTTATTGTTTGCTATATTAAATATAAAAAATGTACCATTTTGTGTATTTGATGAAGTTGAAGCTGCTCTAGATAATGATAATGTTGATAGATTTGGTAAATATTTAGAAAATTATAAATCTAAAACACAATTTATAATTATAACTCATAAGAATAAAACAATGGAGTATGCTCAAAATCTATATGGTATTACTATGCAAGAAGAAGGAGTATCTAAACTTGTTAGTGTTAAACTAGAGGGATATTTAGATACAATATAGTTTGAATATGAGAAATTTGATAATAATTGATAAAAATAATAAATTACCAAAAAATTATTTTAAGTATAATGATATGATTAATATAGGTGATGTATTAATAGAATTAAATACTTATAAAGAGTTTATTAAATTAAGAGATTATTTATATAACAAGGGTATTAATATTGAAATTTGTAATAAAAGATGTATTGATAATTTAGATGAGCATATTACTGGATTATTAATAGATGTAAATATTGATTTAAATATAGTAGAAGATGAATTATATAAATTTGGATTTATTATAAGATATAAAGATAGAAATATAATTAGATATGTAGGGTGTGTTGTAGCTGGTTTAATATATAAATATAGAATTACATTGGAAGATTATTTAAATAATTTTGGATTTGTTTTATTAATTGATAAAGAAAAAGATTTAACATCTTTTGATGTAGTTAATAAATTAAGTCAAATATTTGGTCTAAAGAGAGTTGGCCATACTGGTACACTTGATCCTATGGCTTCAGGACTTCTTGTTGTATGTTTTGGTAAATATACTAAACTAGTTAATGAACTTACTTCTTTAAATAAAGATTATCTAGCAACTGCTTTATTTAATAAGAAGACTGATACTGGGGATATTACTGGAAATGTTGTTATTGAGAGTAATAAAAAAATAGATAAGGATAATTTGGTTAAAGTTCTTAATAGTTTTATTGGTAAATATAGTCAGGTAGTACCTATTTATTCTGCTAAAAAAATTAATGGTAAAAGATTATATGAGTATGCTAGAGAAAATATAGATGTAGAATTACCAAGACAAGATGTTAGTATTAATGATATAAAGTTACTTGATTATAATAATAGTGAATATAGTTTTTATTGTAGTGTATCAAAAGGTACATATATTAGATCTTTAATCGAAGATATTGGTGATAAATTAGATTGTGTTTGTACTATGAAAGAATTAAGAAGAATAGGACA
>CADCRC010000065.1 GCA_902803795.1 uncultured Erysipelotrichaceae bacterium
TATAGTATATGTTACAATAGTTTATTAAATAAATATCAATATAACAATATAAAACAAATTATAGAGAATTTAGGTGAGTAATATGCTTAAAAAATATATTTCAAATGAATTACTAGAACAAATAGTTAAAAATAATGATGAATGTATCATATACGATTTTATGAATAATATAGAAAACAGCATAAGAATAATAGACCTATTTAAAGATATAGGTATAAAAAACATAGATTTACTATTAATTAATAGGCTAGAAATATTCTGTTATAAATATGAAGATATAATAGATAGGCTAGACAAATTTGATATAAAATCACTAGTTGAATTAATAAATAATGATATAAATACAATTAATGTAATTTAAAAAGAATTGTTATTGATACAATTCTTTTTTTAATTCATCTAAATTGTTATTCATAAGATTAATATAATTAATTTTTTCTTGTCTTTGTTTATCAGTCAAACTTTCTATCTTATATAAATATACTCTAGTTAAATCCTGATGTTGTCCTAAAAAATTAGTAAGTGAAGTAGATGTTTGTTCACCTTCAAAAGAATATATATATTTAATTTGGCCATTATTTACAAATTCTTCTATCTTACTAATATCAGCACTATCTGTTTTATCATTAATTACATATACATCCAAACCATAAGACTTTAAATATTTTAAATTTTCATTTGAAGTAAGTAATATTTTATTATTAGCTTTTTTAAAAGTAATTCTATATGTTGCATCTAGTTCGGATAAAGTAACTTTTAATTTGTTATATCTCTCATTTATATCATCCTTTAGATATTGAGATTCAGAATATTCAATTAATCCTTGTCTTATATTTTGTGCCATCATCAATAATTGAGAAGGCAATAAATATAATTCATTTGGAGCATAATCATAATTTAACACATATGCAGAATCAATTATTTTTAAATTAGGATTAATATTTAGTAATTCAAATGCAAGATCTTCATCTTTTTTAATCTTACCATTATATATAAACAAATCGGTATTAGACAACTTTTTCTTTTTTCTTTTTGTTATTTTATATGTATCAATATCTACACCATCAGGATAAATAGACTCAACACTAGCATGATTACCATATATCTTTTTAGCAATATACTCATTCGGATA
The DNA here is from genome assembly GCA_902803795.1 of uncultured Erysipelotrichaceae bacterium. Classification (GTDB taxonomy): domain Bacteria; phylum Bacillota_I; class Bacilli_A; order RF39; family UBA660; genus RUG14903. The sequence continues at coordinate 1,133 of CADCRC010000065.1, forward strand.
ACTTGTAACCATAATATCTATATTATCCATATTATCGCTAGAGCAACCACTCAAAACAAAAACAAAAACAAACAAAAATAAAAAACAAACAATCTTCTTAAATTTCATTCTTCCTCCTATTTAACAGGATCATATCCACACTTATGAAATGGATTACACCTTAATATTCTTTTTATAACTAAATAACTACCTTTTAAACTACCATATTTATCTATAGCCTCAATTGCATAATTAGAACAAGTAGGATAAAATCTACAATTATAATGAAAACTACCAGGTATTTTTTGATATAATTTTATAAGTTTAATCAATAAATATTTCATATTAACCTCTTACTACGTTATAATTTTACAATAAATATAATAAAAACGCAACATAATGATAAAATAAAAGTAATCCAAAATAAAAAAACATGTTATAATATAGACAATTTATGAGGTGAGTTATTATATGAAATTAAAAATTAATAAAAAGGCACTAATGATGATAGGACTAAGTTCATTTACATTATGCAATACTACTATAGCAAATTCAGAAAATGTTAAAAACGATGATTATAAAAAAATGGTTACTGCAACAACAGCTGTTAATATTAGAACTAATCCTAACCTAGAATCTCCTATTATAGATGTGTTGCAACAAGGAAATTCATTAGAAGAAATAGATCATATAGATGGATGGTATAAAGTAAAATACAATGATTTTTATGGATATGTAAGTGATTGGTATTCATATGAGAATACAATAATAAATAAACAACTAAAAAAAGTTGTATATGTAACATCAGAATGTAATATGAGAGATGAAAATAATAATTATATTTCTGAACTATCATATTTAGATTCATGTGAAGTATATGAAGAAAAAGAAAATGATTACTTAGTAAAAGCAAACGATAAAATAGGCTATATTCCAAAAGCAAATACATGTAATCTATCTTATACAAGTGTAGTAGTAGATATATCAGACCAATATTTGAAATTATATGAAGGATCAAATATTTTATTAGAAAGTTATGTAGTAACAGGAAAAGATTCAACACCATCAGATATAGGTTTATTTTGCATATATGATAAATCAACAAATACTACACTATTTGGTGATAACTATCAAAGTTATGTAAATTATTGGATGCCATATAATGAAGGAGAAGGATTACATGATGCAGATGGATGGAGAAGTTATTATGGTGGAGAAGATTATCATGACTATGGAAGCCATGGTTGTATAAATCTTCCTTACAATACAGCACAAAAAATATATGAAAAAGTAAAAATAGGTGATAATGTTTTAGTTCATAATTAAGTTTATGAACTATTTAATTTATATGATATAATTTAATTATATGGAGGTGTAATTTTGTTAAATAATGCTATTGAAATCTTAAAAGAAATCACTTCAAAAGGATACCAAGCATATATAGTTGGAGGATTTGTAAGAGACTATTTACTTAATTTTGAATCAAAAGATATAGATATTTCAACAGATGCATCACCAAGACAGATTAAAGAATTATTTGAAGATGCAATTATATCAAATCAAGAATATGGGAGTGTTACATTATATAGAAATTCATTAAGATATGAAATAACAACATTTAGAATAGAAAAAAACTATATAAATCATAGAACACCTACTCAAATAGAATATATAAAAGACTTAATAAGTGATTTAAAAAGAAGAGACTTTACAATAAACACTCTATGTATAGATGAGAATAAAAACGTAATTGATAAATTAAATGGAAAAGAAGATCTAAACAATAAAATAATTAGATGTGTAGGAGATGCACAAGAAAAAATAAGTGAGGATTCATTAAGAATCCTAAGAGCAATAAGATTCGCAACAATACTAGATTTTAAATTAGATGATGAATTAAAAAAAGCAATAATTAATAATAAAGAATCTCTAAAACTACTATCATATAATAGAAAAAAAGAGGAACTTGATAAAATTTTTGCATCAAGTAATAGTAATAAAGGAGTTCAATTATTAATAGAATTAGGTTTAGATAAAGAATTAGAAATAAATAATTTGAATAAAGTAAATATAAATAATCCGATAGGAATATGGGCTATTTTAGATGTATGTGATATATATCCATTTACAAGACTTGAAAAAGATCAAATTGAAAATATTCAAAAAGTATTGAAATATGATAATAAAGATCCATATATTCTTTATAAATATGGTCTATATGTAAATACTATTTGTGCGACCATAAAATCTATTGATACACATATAATAAATGAAATATATGAAAATATGCCTATACATTCAAGAAAAGAAATTAATATAGAACCAATAGATATAATAAGAATATTTGATAAAAAACCAGGCAAATATATTAAAGATATTTACACTAAAATTGAAAAAAATATATTACATAATAGACTAAATAATAAAAAATGTGATATTATTAAATATATAGAAAATATAAAAGAATAGTTTAAAGAATAGAAGGGGTATTATGAAAAAAAAGATATTATATTTAACTTGTTTTATAATTCTCTTTTTTGCATGTTTAAATACTTCTGCAAAAAGCAAAGGTATTGGAATATTAATTCCAACAGGAACAAAGGGAAATGCCAATACAAGCATATTTGAATATACTAATTTTTATAATAATTATATAAATGAACAAGAAGATACTATAATAATAGAATCAGTTAAAAACATATCAAAAAGACAACAATATATATCAGTAAAAATAGGATTATTTGATCCATTTGGTAAAAATATAGGAATTATAAATTATTGTTCAAAAAAAGATGCAGACGGAATACAAGGTAAAACAATTAACACAGATGAAATATATAACAATCTTACAATAAACGTAAGAAATGAAGATATTGTTGAAACAAAAACATTATTTGATATACAAAATATAGCTATAATAGGAGATAATGAATCATGTGAAAATGGAAGTTCACTATCACAAATAGGTAAAACAGTAGATGAAATACTAAATAGAAATCAAGAAAAAGAAAGCAATAATGATAGAGAAACAATGATAATAATAGTTATAATATTAGGCATTCTAATTCTATATCTATTCATATGTTATACAATTGACTCATTATATAGAAGAGGACATGAAGGTGATGGCAACATATTATGTTACATACCAATTGTTAACTTTTTCATGTTAGCATTTGTTGCATTAGGACCTTTGTTAGCAATTATATATATGATCTTTCTAGCAATAACAATTTATTTATCAAGAAATTTATTATTTAATATTATATCAAATTTTAAAGATATAAAAGCATATATAGAATTATTTAAATCAAAGACAGTAATACCTTTTATAATTGTAACAGGAATACTATTTATAATAGTAATAATAAAAATAATAATAAAAAACTATTATTTCCTATATTTAGATATAAAAACAATTTCAAATTCACATAAAACAAAAAAAGAAAGAAAAAAAGAAATTCCAAATAAAAAAGATGAAGAACAAAAATCACCAGAAGATGAAATAATTAATATAGATTCTAATGAAGTAGAACTTCTAAACATAGAATCATCAATGCAAGATAGAGACAGCGATCAAATATCATCAGAAACACATAATACATATAAAGCATCACATAATTCTACAATTAATTTAGTAAGTCAAGAAAACGAAGATGAAAAAGCAAAATCAAGTCTAATAGATTTTGAAAGTAAAATTAAGGATATTGATATTAATGAAACAGACAATAATAATACTTTTTCAGAATTTGTAAATCCAATAAATAATAATTATGATGTTTCAGATTACTATAATAAACAATCAAATATAAATAAAACAATAAATAATAATAATACAAATGATATAAAAGATGAATCAAATATAAATAAAGATATAAATGATAATAATTCAAACGACAATAACAAGCAAGAAGAAATAAAACCACTACAAGATATAATACTAGATAAAAGCGAAACAACATCTTTATCTGATAGATTATTTGAAGATATAAATGACAATAATAATTTAGAATAGATTAAATTATAATATTTAATTTAATCAATAAGAAAAAATATAATTAATATAATTTTTTGCATTATAATCTATATTTTAATATAGATTATTTGCAATTTTTAGCAATACATTCTATAATAACTTCATATGAGAAGTAATAACTATATAATTATAAGTTATCAACATTATATTAGAAAATCTATTTTCTCATTATAATTATTAAATATAATATACTTAATAGCAAATCTTTAAACATATAAATAATTATTGAACTTACTCTATTATGTATTTATAGTAAAACATATTATTAAAATTAATTATATAATTAAATCTTTTATTACTATATTTGCATTTAACAAAGACAAAGGAGTGATAGATTATTATGAATATAAATTATTTAAAATCAATAAGTGATGGATATATAACATTACCAATATTTTTAATAAAAAATTTAAATAAATTAAATCTTAGTTATGAAGAACTAATATTTCTAATGTATTTAAATTCAAATAAAAAAAAAATATTACCAGAATTCAATGAATTTTCACAAGAACTAAATATAGATACAACAAAAATTATGGAAATAGTAGACTCATTATGTGAAAAAAAATACATTGATATAGTATTAGATAAAAAAGAAAAAACAGAATATATATCATTAAATGGATTTAATAAAAAAATAAATATATTATTAATGAATAATGAAAATAGTGAAGAAATAACAAATGATATTTATTCACTAATAGAAAAAGAATTTGGAAAAACTCTATCACCAATTGAATTACAATTCATAAAAGCATGGATAGATCAAGGAACAAACATAGAAATAATAAAAGAAGCTTTAAAGGAAGCTGTTTTAAATGGTGTATTAAGTATAAAATATATGGATAGAATAATATATGATTGGAACAATAAAAATATAACAACACCAGAAGAATTACAAAAATATAAAAAAACAAGACAAAATGATAAAGACAAAATAGATGATAATATAGATATGGAAACATTGAATTGGAATTGGTTTGACGATGAAGAAGTACAAGAAGATGAATAAAATAGAATTAATATGTAATTATTTAGATAAAATATTAGAAAATCCAAAATGTGAACTAAATTACAATAATGACTATGAATTATTAATTGCTACAATGCTATCTGCTCAAACAACAGATAAGAGTGTAAATAAGATAACTGCAATACTATTCAGTAAATATAATAATCTAGAAAAACTATCAAATGCAAAAATAGAGGATTTAGAAGAAATAATTAGACCAATTGGAACATATCATATTAAATCAAAAAACACAAAAGAAATAGCAACTATTTTATTAAATGAATATAATGGAAAAGTTCCAGTAAGTCAAAAAGAATTGATAAAGCTACCAGGAGTTGGTAGAAAAGTTGCAAACGTATTTTTAGGAGAATATTATAAAATTCCAGCAATCGCAGTAGACACTCATGTATTTAGAGTATCTAAAAAATTAGGACTATCAAGTCAAAAAGATAATGTATTAAAAACAGAACTAAAACTACAAAAATGTTTTCCTAAAGAAGAATGGTATAAAAGACATTTACAATTAGTATTATTTGGAAGATATTATTGTAAAGCAAAAAAACCACTTTGTAATAATTGTAAATTAAAAGATATATGTAATGAAAAAAATGACCATTAGAATAAAATAGTCATTTTTTTTAACAAATAGATTTAATTATTATTCTTTATTACTACATGTTCCATTAGTAGATGAATTTTCTGTTTTATCTTCATCACCAGTTTTTCCTTCACTATTTGTCCAAATACAATCATCATTAGCAATACATGAACCTTTTTCATGAATGCTAGGACAATTAGTAGATGGAGTAGGCTCAGGCTCTGGTTGAGGTTTTTCCTCTTCCTTTTTACATACAGAATCTTCGTTAAATGAAACAGTCGCAGGACTTGTTTGAATTCCACTATATGATTGATAAGTTCCAACTAATTTATAAGTACCACAAGGAGATGCAGTTTGGAAAGAAAAAGCTATATCATTAGTCCAACCAATTAAATTATCATTTAAGTAAATATTATAACCAAATTCACCATAAGCAGGATTTTGAGTTACTTTAGCAGCATTCCAACTAAGTGAAACTACATGTGAAGTAGAATTATATGATACTTTTAAGTTTGAAGGTGCAACACCAGATAATATTTCTTGTTCTTTAGATGCTGAATTAGAAGGTTGAAAATCTTTCTTAAAATATTCATAAACAACACCATTATAATCGCCACCAGCAACAATAGCAGGATTAGAACCAGCATAAATAGGTAATTTAACAACTGAATCAGGCATATTAAACGGAGCTCTATCAGCTTCCATAGCACCAGTCTCAATCAAAGCTCTAAATAATTTATCTTTTGCAATTGTAGCAGGAATATTATGTAAAATATATTGATTATTTTCTTTATAATCTTCTAATGAATCATAACCATACCACATTCCGATTGTAGTTCTAGATGAAAAACCAACAACCCAAGAATCACGAATAGCATCATAAGGCATATTATAAGAATTCATTGTTTTATCATCATAGTTAGTAGTTCCAGTCTTTAATGCGACATTTGGAGGTGTTCCACCAGCATTCATAACTACATCTTGAAGAACACTAGCAATCATATATGCAGTCGCATCACTCATAACTCTAACAGGATTATCTTCATGTTCTATTGTTTGACCAGAAGATCTAAATGTAATCTTTGATACACTATATGGCTCATTATAATTACCACCATTAGAAAACGCAGCATAAGCACCAGCCATCTTAAGTGGAGATACACCAGTAAATGCTCCAATAGAATGTGCTTCATGAATTGAACCATTTTCAATTTCAGGTTCTATTCCAAGAGCAGTAACAAAATTAATAATATTTTGTCTATCAACCATTTGAAATGCCTTTAATGCAGGAATATTTCTAGAAGCAGATAATGCAGTTCTTAAAGAAATAGAACCATAATATCCACCATCCCAGTTTTTAATTGATCTTCCATTAGAATAACTATACGGACCATCAACAAACAATTTATAATTATTATTTCCATCATTATATCCATAAGTTGACCAATTGTTAAATTCTATACCAGGACCATAATCAAATAGCGGTTTAGCAGTAGAACCAGGCTGTCTCTTTAACTGAGTAGCATAATTATAACTTTTCTTCAAATTACCTCTGTTTCTACCATTTCCAATTGCTTGTATTTTTCCGGTTGCTGAATCTAATACAGCAATTCCACTTTGAACTCTATCATCTTTCCATGCATATGCTTCACCGCTTAATACTTTATTTACTGCATCTTGTCTTGATCTATCTAAATTTGTATATATTAATAATGAAGTAGAATAAGGATCAACTCCATATTTTTCAATTACTTCGTCAGCCACAGTATCTATATATCCTTGATATGGACTATCATCTTCAACACGAGCTTCAACAGTTAAAGATTCAACAGGAATAGAATTAGCAATTTTTTCTTCTTCTTTTGTAATATAACCATGTTTTCTCATTAAAGCAAGAACAGTTTTTCTTCTATTTGTAGCATTTATAGGATTAACATTTGGTCTATATAAGTTAGGTGATTTAAACATACCAGCTAATATAGATGCCTCAGCTAAATTAAGTTCAGATACTTTTTTTCCAAAATACACTTCACTTGCTTCTTCAACACCATATATATTTCCACCAAGGAAATGATTATTTACATAAAATTCTATAATTTGTTCTTTTGTATAAGTCTTTTCTAATCTAAATATTGAAAGATAAATATCTTCAGCTTTTCTTATTATACCACTTACACCAGAATCAGCCTTTGCATCTGTAAATGAGTTTTTAACAACTTGCATTGATAATGTAGATGCACCACCAGCATCTGAATGACCCAAAACTTGTCCAAATGCTGCTTTAGCAAATCTTGCAGCATCAAATCCATTATGTTGAAAAAATCTTGAATCTTCAGTTGCAACAATCGCATCAACCAATACTTCAGGCAATTCATCATAAGTAATTTTTTCACGTCTCTCAGAACCAAGTCTAATTATTTCTTGACCATCTTTATCATATAAGATAGTAATTTCTGAAGTATTCAAATTAGAAATTTTAAATTTAGGATCAGCCTGTTGCTTGATATAATACATGAAATATCCACATACACATAATCCTGCAATTCCTAAAGCCAATAAAAATATGAGAATCAAAGTTAGAATTAATTTACCTCTTTTATGAGACCTATTAATTAGAGTTGTAATACCCAATATTATAAGTACACCAAATGCAGCAATTATAGTAAACTCTTTTCCCATAAATATACCACATGCAATAAGTAATAAAACAAGTACAATATAAAAAATATATTTAACCTTAATATCTGTTTTCGTATATTTTGGCTTTTTATTTAAATAAACTCTCTTCTTAATTTTTTTTGTATTATTCTTAGATGTATGACTTTCATTCTTTTTTTCCATTATTAGAAACCTCCAATACTTTATCAACAATTTTTAAATAATCAATTCTAGGCATATATCCTTGTTGTAATAAATAACCTTTTTCTCTAAAATAATCTAATGGTATAGACTTTCTTTCATTATTATCAAGAAAATCAAATAAATCTTTAGCCATTAATAAATATGTTTCATACAAACTTGTAAATCTAACAATTAAGAAAGCTATACCTTTATTTTCATATATATTTTTTAAATGATTTATTTGATGTATATGTATATTTGATAAAGAAAATGCAGTATGACTTTTAACTTCTTTTGCCTCAAAATCAATATATTTACCATCGTATAAACCATTATAATCAGTAGTAGAAGGAATTGTAAAATATGCTTCCTTAATTACAGCCTTATCCCTAGATGGGAAATCTGTCTTAACTATTTTTATAGGAGTAGGTTTTTTATAAATGAAGGCTTTATTAATTTTTATATAATATTCATTAGTTAAATTAATATCATCTTCTAAAACCATACCTCTATTTTTATAATTAACTGGTTGCTTAACAATATTTTTCTTTATACCATTAGGATAGTTCATTTATATCACCATCTTAATCATTATACTATAATAGTTATTTTTTTTCTACATAAGATTAAAAATTTTCAATAATTTTCACCATTTTCACAATATCTATATAAATAATTAATAATTATATTTATAAATCA
>CADCRC010000066.1 GCA_902803795.1 uncultured Erysipelotrichaceae bacterium
ATCTATTCCTTCTATATTTATATCTTTATGTGCTTCTATTGAACAGCCCATAACAATAACACATGCATCTTTATTTTTTTTAATTGCTTCTCTTATTATTTTTCTTGATTTAGAATCTGAATTATTTGTTACAGAACATGTATTAATTATATATATGTCACATGTATCATTAAAATCTTTTTTTATATAACTATGATTTATTAATAGGTTAGTTATGTATTCAGATTCATACATATTTACTTTACAACCTAGTGTATATATACCAAATGTCTTCATTTAATCATCTTCCTATTTTCTTTTTGTATATGCATATCCTACTTGTACATAATTATTGAATATGTCTTTATATTCATCATTAAATTCACGGATTGATAAATTATTACGAGTAATAACTTTTTCTTCTACAGAATGTCTTTTTGAATCTTGTTCATTTATAATATATGAACAAATTGCCTCTCCTCCTGGATTTAGCAGTCTGTCTAGGTTTTCACGTACGATTTCAAAATCTTCTGTATTAAATGCATATTCTAATATATTTGATAGTATTATAATATCATATTTTTTATCTATTTTAAAATTTTTTAGGATATCCATATTGTAAAAAATTATATCTTTATTTGGTATTTTATCATAGACTATATCTAATGCATACTTATATGGTACTTGACTTCTTGCGGAAACAGTTTTAAAAAATAAATTTTTTGTTAATTTTCCTGGTGTTCTATATAAAAAATTTAACCAAAATAATCTTGCTTTATTTTCATTTATATTGTTTTCATCTATTTTTAAATTTTGAATTAGTGCATATAAATTCTTATTATTTTCAAGAATATTAATATTATCTTCATTTGGATATTCTATATTTTCTTTTAGTAACCATTTTCTTAGATAGTAATAGTATATTGTTAGTCTATTTACATCAAAACTATCTACTTCTTTAGCTCCATAATATAGACATGAAAAAACTTGATCGGATGATCCTAAAACAGATAAAACATTTTTGTTTTTAATACTAAAATTATAAAAAAGTCTTGATAAATTTTCATTGGTGTTATGATAAAATGGTGCATATTTTGATGTGTTTGTTTTACATAAATTAATTGCTTCAAAAGAATCTTCCATTGCATTTCTTATAATGTTGTCCATATATAAATAACCCCCTTTGTTTTGGTTGTTATTATAAATGTTTTTGTAATATTAGTCAATTATAAACTATTAAATTAATTTATATATTTAAAATTTAAAAAGTTCGAATTTAATAAATTCAAACCTTGTATTTTTAGTTTTATAATTAATCTATAATATCATTATCTAAATATTCACTTTCACATGTTAGGTTTATTTTTAATTCTTTTAAAGTTTTTTTATCTCCATCTTCAACAATGTATGTGGCATGTGCTTCACAATCTTTTAATTTATTTAAGCATGATATTGCTTTTTCAATTGATGGATTAGTAACAGAACATATACTTAATGCAGTTAATACTTCTGGTAATGTTAATCTACTATTATTATCTAACATTTTTTTTAATTTCATCATTGGTTCTAATACATTTGGTGATAGTAAATCTATATCATCTGGTATTTTACTTAAATATTTTATAGAGTTTATTATAAGACTACTTGCAGGTGTTAAAATATTTGTTTGTTTTCCTGTGATTATTTTTTTGTTTATTTTTAGTGCTATTACTTCTGCATGTTTTTGTCTTTTTTTATCGAGCGCTGGTTTAATAACATCTAAATATGTATCATCTATATTTAATTCATTCATTAATAATTTTACTTTTTCTACTGTATCATAGTCTGTTAATCCCAATTTATAATTATTTTGTTCATTATAATATCTTCTTACTATTTCTTTTTTACTTGCATCTTCTACTATATTATTGTTTGTAATACAATAGCCTACCATATTAACTCCCATATCTGTTGGTGATTTATATATATCGTTATTACTTAGTTTAGATAAAATGTTTTTTAATACGGGAAATGCTTCAATATCTCTATTATAGTTAATTGCGGTAATTCCATATGCTTCCAAGTGAAATGGGTCTATCATGTTTACATCTTTTAAATCTGCTGTTGCGGCTTCATAGGCTATATTAACTGGATGCTTAAGTGGTAAGTTCCATACTGGAAATGTTTCAAATTTTGCATATCCAGCATTTACTCCTCTTAAATTTTCATGATATATTTGTGATAGACAAGTTGCAAGTTTACCACTACCTGGTCCAGGAGCGTTTACTAATACTAATTGTTTAGTTGTTTCTATATATGGATTTGCTCCATAACCTTCAGAACTTACTATTGTATCTACATCTGTTGGATATCCTTTTGTAAATGTATGAATATATGTTTTAATATTATTTCTATTTAGTTTCTTTATGAATTTATCTACGCTTGGTTGATTATTATAAAGAGTTATTACTACACTGTTTACATCAAATCCCATTGATTTTGATTTGTTTATTAGTCTTAATAATTCTATATCATATGTGATTCCATATTCATTTCTTGTTTTACTTTTTTCTATGTCATTTGCATTTATACAGAATATTATTTCTAAATCATCTTTAAGTTCTTTAAACATACTTATTTTGGCATCACTTTTAAATCCTGGTAATATCCTAGCTGCATGTGAATCATCAAATAGTTTACCTCCTACTTCTAGATATAATTTATCAAACAGTTTGAATCTTTCTCTTATCTTGCCACTTTGTATTTTTACATACTTATCATTATCAAATCCCTTTTTCATATCATTACCTACTTTCTAATAAATTATAAAATATTTATAATAATAATACAATATTTATAAAATAAAA
>CADCRC010000067.1 GCA_902803795.1 uncultured Erysipelotrichaceae bacterium
AATAAAAAAATTGATGGTAGTTTAACATCTAAAAATATTAAAAATATATTAAGTGATATTATGGAACTTGATTTAGATGTTGATTCTATTATTATAAAGCATGATATTAAAAATATTAGTGATGATAGTTATATTGAAAAAATAATTGATGAGATTGTTGTAGAAAATCCTAATATTGTTGAAGATTATAAAAGTAGACCTGATAGAGCAATTAAATTTATTATTGGTCAGGCTATGAAGAAGTCTTGTGGTCAAATTGATCCTAAAAAGACTCAAGAATTAGTAAATATAAAACTTAATAATATGTAATTGAAAAAGTTATATGTTTATTGTATAATTTATTAAGATAGTGGGGTTATAAAAAGGAGATTTTTGTATGAATTTTATTAAACATAATATTGGAACTATTATTGCGATTATGCTTTTAATTGTTGTTGTTGTTTTATTGTATGAAGCTAAAGTTACTTTTTTTCCTGATGATGGTAAGGCTATATATGGAGAGAGATTAAGTCAGAATAAAGAATATAGAATAAGTAATGATCAGCTAAAATCTGCTGAAAACTCTATTAAGGATTCTTGTGAAGAAGTTAAAGTTAGATTGCAAGGAAAAATAATTGAAGCTAATATTGTTATTTCTAATGATATGTCTGGTGGGGATGCTAAGGGATTAGCTGATAAGATAGCTAGCAGTTTTTCTGATTCACAGAAAACTTATTATGATATTCAGGTTTTTATTAAAAAGGAAAATGATACAACTTCATTTCCTATAGTTGGATATAAGCATCATACATCTGATCATTTTTCTTGGACAAAGGATAGATAATATGAAAAGAAGAATTATAATTATTTCGATTATTGTTATACTTATTGGTGTTTTTGTTTTTACTTATAGATATTATACAAAACAAGATCCTACTAATACTTTAACTGTAAGAGAAAAAGAATGGATTATAGATAATAATTCTATTAAATATGATTTGGAAATATTGAATGATTATCCTGTTTATGGAGATAATGGTGTAGGTTTATTATTTGATTTTGTTAATGATTTTGAGAAGGAAGTTGGTATTGATTTTAATAAGATTTCTTATTTGAAAGCAACTCCTATTTCTTCTAATGGATATAGATTTAGAATCGTTAATAAAGATTATAAATTAAAAAATAATGATATTAAATTTTTTAATGATAATTATGTTGTTGTTTCTAAAGAATATAAGAGGATTAATCATATATCTGATTTATCTAATGAGATATTTGGTATATTTGAGGATGATAAAAATGATTTATCTTATTATTTAAAACAGGCTTCTAATATTACTTTTAATTCATATGGTAGTATTGTAGATATGATTAATGCTTTAGAAAGTAAGGAAATAACTTCTATTATTGTACCTAATATGATGTATTTAAATTATACTATTGAAAAAGATAAGTATAATATTAATTATTATTTAAATGAATATAGTAAAAGTATTATATTATCTATGCCTGATGGTAATAAACAATTAAATACTATTATTAGAAAGTATTATAATAAGTGGAAAAATAATAAATATGTTAAAGAATATAATAAGCAATATATTTATTATTATATGAATGTTAGAAAAATAAGTTCTGAAGATAAAGATGCTATAGAAAATGTTGATTATACTTATGGATATGTTAAGAATTTGCCTTATGAAAATGTTTCTAATAATAATAGGATGACTGGTATTGCAGGAGAATATATTGAGAGAATTAAAAGATTAGGGAATATTAATATTAAATATAAGAGATATAAAGATATAGCAGAGTTAAATAAGGCTATTAAAAATAAAGAAATTGATATATATTTTGATTATTATAATATAAATAGTGATGATTATGTTGGAACTAATTCATATTTTATTGAAGATTATGTAGTACTTGGTAAAATGTATGATAAGCATGTAGTTAGTTCTTTTGAATCTTTATCTGGAAAAGAAATAGTAATGCTTAAAAATAGTGCTTTATATGATTTTTTTGTTAATAATTCTAAAGCTTATATTAAAACTTATAATAGTATTAATGAATTAGTTAGGAATGCTAAAAATAGGATTATTGTAATAGATAGAGAAAAATATGTTTATTATCAAAATAGTAAATTTAGAGATTATAATTTAGTATATGAAGATACTATGTCTAGTGATTATAGATTTATGGTATTAAAAAAGAATAATGCTTTATATGATTTATTTAATTATATAAGTAGTACTAATTCATATTATAATTATAGAAATGATGGTTTAGTATCTATTACTAATAGTGTTTTAGATGATGTTTCTTTATGGCAATTATATCTTATGATTTTGTTAGCTATATTTATTCCTATTATTATTGTAGTTGTTATAATTGGTATTATAAGACATAGAAAGAAAATTAAAATTGTAAAAATTAAAGATAGACATAAATATACTGATGTTTTAACTTCTTTAAAGAATCGAAACTATTTAAATGATAAATTACCTGAATGGGAAGAATGTAAGAAATTTCCACAAAGTGTAATTGTTATTGATTTAAATAATGTTAAGTATGTAAATGATAACTATGGTCATGAAGAAGGAGATCAGTTAATTATGAGGGCTGCAAGTAAGCTTGTTAATATGCAACTTGAAAATAGTGAGATAATTAGGACTGATGGTAATGAATTTTTGATTTATTTAGTAGGCTATAAAGAAAAACAAATTAGTACATATTGTGCAAAATTAACAAAAGAATTGAAAAGTTTACCGCATGATTTTGGTGCTGCCGTTGGCTATAGTATGATAATGGATAATTCTCAAAGTATAGATGATGCGATAAATGAAGCAACTTTAGAAATGATTACTAAAAAAGAAGAGTCAAAGAGTAAATAATTTTTTACTCTTTTAAAAAGAATGGTGATTTATTTGCGTAATACAAGAGTGTTGTTTAGAAAATTTTTGAATTTAGTTAAAAGGCCTGAACTTAGAATATTGCCAGGACAATTAGCTTTTTTCTTGACTGTTTCTTTGATTCCTCTTTTTGCTCTTGTTGGGGCTGTTTCTGAAATGTTTAATTTATCTACTACTGATTTTATTGTTGCTTTTTCAGAGCAAATACCTGAAGTTGTTAGAAATATGATGCAATCTGCTATATATGGACAGGGTATGAATGCTAATATGGCATTGTTCTTTATATTTGCTTTTATTTTAACTTCTAATGGTACTCATTCTATGATTATTACAGCGAATGAAATATATAAAATAGAAAATAAAAATGTGTTATATAGAAGAGTTAAAGCTATATTTATGATGTTTATGTTACTATTATTATTTTTGTTTTTATTAATTGTTCCAGTATTTGGTGATAGTATATTTGATTTTATTAAGAGTAATGTATCTGATGTTAGAGCTTTTGACTTTTTTTATAGAGTATTTATGATTTTTAAATATCCTATTAGTGTATTAATTTTATTTTTTAATATAAAATTAATTTATGTAATATCACCTGATTCTTCTATTGAGTCATCTTCTACTACTAAAGGTGCTTTATTTACTACATTTGGTTGGATTATAGCTTCAAGTTTTTATTCTATATATATTGGAGTATTTGATACATATAATATTTATTATGGTAGTATTTCTAGTATACTTGTATTGTTGTTGTGGGTTTATGTATTGTCTTATATATTTGTATTAGGCTTAATAATTAATGCTAGTAGTTATGATTTGTGATATAATTTAGTATGGAGATGTTTAAATGAAAATTAGTAAAAGTTTTAAGAAAAAATTTAATCAGTTTAAGAAATGGTTGATTCATTTAAGAGAAGATCATGTTATTAGTACTTTGATAAAAAATAATATATTATTTTTTGTTTATTTTTTAGTTTGTGTTTTAGAATCTACATTACTTAGAATATTTTGTATGCCTACAATTGAAAATATTTTGTCTTTCAAAGCAATACTTGCAGATAGTGCTGTTGTTGTTATTGTAGGTGCTTTTTCTTATCTGCTTAAGCCACAATATAGATATAGATTTTTACTTTGTTTTAATATATTTTTTACATTTGTTTGTGTAGTTAATTCTGTTTATTATACATTTTATACTTCTTTCGCATCTGTTTCAATGTTATCTTTGACTCAATATATTGGTGATGTTGGGGATGCTGTTGTTGAAAATGTTATATCTATTAAGGATCTTGTTTATATTTTAGGTCCTATTTGTTTAGTTGTTGTTAATAGATATATTAATAGTAAAAAAATTGATAAGGTTATTGAGATAAAGAAAGATAGAAAAAAGAAATTTGTTCATGCTTTAAGTAGTGGAATTGTTATACTTGTTATTTTTATCGCAACTCTTTCTTCTCTTGATTATACGAGATTTATTAAGCAATGGAATAAAGAATTTATTGTTATGCGATTTGGTATATATATATATCAAATAAATGATGTTATTACTTCACTTCAACCAAAAATTAATTCTATGTTTGGTTATGATAGTGCAAAAGATATGTTTGATGAATATTTTAAAAATGTTAATGAAACTGGTAAAAGTAATGAATATACTGATATTTTTAAAGGTAAAAATGTTGTTGTAATACATGGTGAGTCAATGATGACTAATGCTATTGGACTTACATTTAATGGTGTTGAGGTTACTCCTACTTTAAATAAATTATCTAAGAGTGGTATGTATTTTTCTAATTTTTATTCACAAGTTAGTGTTGGAACTTCATCTGATAGTGAACTTACATATAATACATCTTTGATGCCAACTAAGAGTGGAACTGCTTTTGTTTCATATTCTGATAGAACATATATTGGTATTCCATCTTTACTTAAAGATATGAATTATTATACATTTTCTATGCATGCGAACAAGGCTGATTTTTGGAATAGAAGAACTATGCATATGGCTTTAGGTTATAATAAATTTTATGCTAAAGATAGTTATAAAGTAAATTTAGAGGATGTTATTGGACTTGGTTTATCTGATAAATCATTCTTTAGTCAGTCTGTTGAAAAAATTAAAAAGATTAATGAAAAACATGAAAAGTGGTATGGATTATTGATTATG
>CADCRC010000068.1 GCA_902803795.1 uncultured Erysipelotrichaceae bacterium
ACAATAGTAATAAACATAATTCCAAATATTACAGCTATTATAATTCTTTTTCTAAGTTCAATGCTCTCTTCATCCATAACATACCTCTATTATTATTCTAACATAATTAAATAAAAATAAAAAGATTATTAATTAAAATAATCTTACAATAATAAATTATATCTACATAATATTATTAAACTCATTAGGAACATCTACTCTAAATTCAATATCTTTTTTTAAAATAGGATAATAAATAACTAGTTTAGATGCATGTAAATACAATCTATCAAATTCATCCTTTATTCCATATTTTCGATCACCAAGTATAGGATGATCAATACTTTTTAATGCAACCCTTATTTGATTCTGTCTACCAGTTTCAATATTAATTTTTAAAACAGAATAATTACTATTAGACTTAATAACATCATAATTAGTAACCGCAAGTTTTCCATCTTTTGAAACATATACAATATTTAACTTATTAGTTTTTAAATATTGAACTATTCTATCACTCTTTTTATTTACTTTTCCATGTACTACAGCATAATATTCCCTTAATTTAACATAATTATTCCAATTATCTTGAAGCATATTTCTAACTTTTATAGACTTAGAAAAAATAACAATACCACTAGTATCTTTATCTAATCTATGAACCACATATATTTTTATATTAATAGAATTATAATACTCTCTTAACATATTATATAAACTATTATTAGATTTATCATCACTAACACATAATAATCCACTAGGTTTATTAACAACCACAATATATTTATCTTCATAAATAATATCAAAACTTAATCTATTTTTTTCTTTAATCTCAATAATATCATTTTCTTTAACTAAATAACTATGTTTATATACTAAATTATTATTTACAAAAACATCTCCATATTTTAAATATTGCTTTATTTTAGTCTTCTTAACATTAAGATTACTTATTAAATAATTATATATATTATCTTGTTTACTAACTATTAATTTCATATTTTCACCTAAAAAAAACTAGATAAATCTAGTTAAGCACGAGAAACATATTTACCATCAGAAGTTGATACAATAATCTTTTCTCCTTCATTAATAAACAAAGGAACTCTAACAGTATATCCAGTCTCACAAGTAGCATCTTTTAAAGCATTAGTTGTAGTATTACCCTTAACTGCAGCTTCTGTATGAGTAATTGTAAGAGTAACCTTATCAGGTAAATCTAAACCAATAACTTCATTTTCATAACTTGTAATATAAACTTCTAAATTTTCAGTTAAAAATCTACTTGAATCACCAACTTGATCTTTAGATAATTCTATTTGTTCATAAGTGTTCATATTCATAAAATAATATATATCATTCATATTATATAAATATGACATTAATTGTTTATCAATATGAGCAGTTGCAACTTTAATTCCAGCATTAAAAGTCTTCTCAAATATAGATCCAGTTCTTAAATTTTTCAACTTAGCTTTAACAATAGCTGCACCTTTACCAGGTTTAACATGTTGTGTTTCAAGAACAGTAAATATTTCTCCTTCAACTTCAATAGTAATTCCATTTTTTAAATCATTTGTACTAATCATAACCTAACCCCTTATTATTTCTTTTCTTTATGAACTGTATGACGACGACATGTAGAACAATATCTATTTAATTCTAATTTATCAGAATTCTTAACATTTCTTTCAACTCTATAATTCTCGTTTTTGCATTCACTACAAACTAAAGTCTTATATTGTCTATTCTCCTTTTTTGCCATAATATCTCCTCCATTCAATAACTAAAATTATGTCTCATAATTTCCAAAGTGACATTATAATACCACATTTTATCAATAATTTCAAACAATTTAAGCAATAAATTACAAATAAAAGTTTAATTAATAATATTATCATTATATTTTTCTAAATAATACATTAAAACAATCAATTATAAAATAACAACCTATACTTCATTTATATAATCTAATAATCTTAAAAATAAATTCATATTTTCTTTACCTATTTGTTTTTTCATTTTCCTAATTTTAACTCTTTTTTGATTAATTTCTTCATTAGAAAACATAATCTGAGAAATAAGTTCTTTAGTATAAGTAGGCATAACAATATCCATAAGTATTGAATTAACATCATCATTTATCAATCTTACTGCATCAATTTCAATATCTTTACCCTTACAATTTATAGTAAGTTGACCAATAGTAGATACATCATTAACTTCTACAACAAAATCAGTATCATCAATATAACTTTCATAATCAATATGTTCAGAATTAAAATAAACTCCAACATTATCAGCCTGTTTTGTATTTCTAAATACTATCTTATAGTTTATAACAGCTGGAATAATACCACTTTTACCTTCTAATGATCTGATTATTAAAGTATAATTATTTCTTAAATAGTTATAATCAATAGACGTTTTTAAAAAATAACCATCTTTATAACTTCTAGATACACCATCGTCTTCATATAATACATAAGTATTAGATAAACCTGGAAATATTTGAATTTCTAAATCAGTAGGTAATCCCTTATTATTATCTTTAATAGATAAAGGAATAATTGAACCAGCATGAGCAAAAACAGGATAATCCTCTTCTTTAAAGAAAGAAATATATTTCTTATTTCCAGGAAATTTCTTTCCAGTAATAAAATCATACCATATACCATCAGGCATAAAAAACCTATGTATTGTCCTATTCATTATAGGATCCATCTTATCTAAAATAGGACAAACCAACAACTGACTTCCAAAATAATATTGACAACGATATAATGTATCATCATAAGTCCACATATAATTATAATAGAACGGTTGAACTAACGGAACACCAGTCTTTGTATAATTATATGCTTCAGAATAAATATAAGGAATTAATCTATAACGTAATTGAAGATACTTTTTAGCCATCGATAATGTCTCTATATCCCAAAGCCAAGGTTCTCTTTTATAATATTGACCTCTTGCCCCATGAAAACGAAGTATTGGAGAAAAACAAGATAATTCTATATATCTAATATATAATTCTCCATCTTCAATTCCACCATGATTACCACCAACATCAAAACTTATAAAACTAATTCCTGCATTAGACGCATTACAATATCTAAATGGCATCATTCTTAAATCATCCCAAGATACTTCAGAAGAGCCACCATAAACAACAGGAAACAAATGAGGTGCATAAACACTACCTCTAGATAATATCAATCCTCTCTTTTCAACACTTCTATTAGAATCTAAAAACAAATAATTATTTAAAGCCCACATATTAATAGGATTTGAATCAATTGAATCATTCCAAAATAAATCTACACCAACTGATTCTAAAGGATGAAGAAATACTTTAAATAATACATCCATAAGTTTAGGATTAGTAGGATCAAACAAAATAATCTGATTATCTGATACTCCTAAATATTCAGCAGCTTGCTTATAAAAACGTTCATGAGGAAAAATTCCACCCATAGGATTAATAGTTAATCCAACTCTAATACCCTTATCATGAAATTTATCTATTAAAGCTTTTGGATCTTTAAATAATGTTTGATTAAAAGTATAACCACACTTTAAAGACTCATGGCCTCCAACATTACGATAATGCCAATCATTATCAAATAAAAATACTGAAATTGGAATTTCATTTTTTTCAAAATTACGAATAGTCGCAACAGCATCTTTTTCATTATAAGATATATTCCTACTCCACCAATTACCAAAAGCATATCTTGGTGGAAGAACTGGAGAACCAGTTAATTTGAAATAATCAAATAAACATTGATTTATATCAATATCATACATAAAAACATATATATCATAATGACCTTCAGGTGGCTTACTTAAAGTTCCATCTTCAAGTATCAACATATTATTAGAATCATCAATAGATGCAAAACCATCAAGAGAAAATAATCCTCTTTCAAGCTGTTTAGGAATAGAAACATCAATACCTATTAAATTTCCATTCATATTTCTAACTTCCGGATTTAAATAAAACCAATCTTTTCTTCTATCTTTAACATGTGAATTTAAAGTAATTCTCAAATTTCTAGCAGGATCCGTTGCTGTTCCAACAAATGGTTGTTCCTTAATATAAGATAAGATAAAATATTTTGATGTTACCTCCAAATAATTATTGTCCTGTTTAATAGAAAAATCAACATTACCTAAATTTCTTCTTTTAGCAAACATTGTAGGTCTATCAACAAAAACACCATTAGTATTATATTCAAGTCTAATAATTTTATTAGATAAAATAGATATCCTAAACACTTTACCCGTTATAATACATTTTGTATCCGGAACCAGTCTATCATATTCTGGTTTAAATTGATCACCAATTGGATACATAAAAACACCACCTTTTTATCTATACTCACTCTAGCAATTATACAAAATTATAATACAAAATTATAATAAAATCTATCACAAATAATAATATAATTATAATTAGACATAATTAATTTACAACAATCAATATATTATTTTATTTATTTTGTAAAAATCTAACATAATATTCCTCATAAGTCATTATATTATCATGCAAATAAGTAGCTACATCAACACCAACATATCTATAATGCCATGATTCACTTCTAAACTGAGTTAAATCAGTTCCCCATTCAGGAAATCTTAATATAAATCCATACTTATAAGCATTTTGTTGCATCCATTCATATTCAGAAGATTTCGCAAATATATTAGAATTTCTAGAACCTATATCAAAACATAATCCTGTTTCATGTTCAGAATGTCCAGATTTCGCAACATAATTAAATGCATAATCTTCTCCATATAATCTCAAATATGTATTATATAATTCTTCTTGATCACTATGAGATCTATAAGCAGAATTAATAATTAAACTTTGTCCATCACTATCAGCTTTCTCATACATTTTTATAAATGCATTTAAAACTGTTTCATTTAATTTTTGATCATTACTTGATGCATATTTAGCCGGTATATTAACTAAATTATCAACTTTAAAATCATCAGATAATTTATAATGTTTATTAACAAGTATATTATAGTCAAATTTACTAACTATATTAGGTTC
>CADCRC010000069.1 GCA_902803795.1 uncultured Erysipelotrichaceae bacterium
AATATAAGCATATACATTATAATCCATTAATCCTTTAAAAGTACCAGATAAACTACTCATTAAATTAGATGACAAATTAGAATAACCAATTGTTATTCCCATAAACAATATAACTATAATTATTGTAATAATTAATCTTTTGTTTTTTTTATTGATCATACATTTCATATACTATCACCTATATTATTCTATTTAAATAAATTATAACATTATATTTACTCAAAAACAAGAAAAGCAAAAAAAAAGTTGATTAAACAACTTTATTTTCACGTAATTCCTTAAGAGTACTTATAAAATCATCTGTTGATTTAACCTGCTTATCAAATTTATCATAATCAGCAGTATTTTCTAATTCTAATTGAGAACTCTCTATTCCATAAACTGGTGAAATAACTGGAGATGGAATATATTTACCTCTTACATCACTTTTTATCTCAACTTCATCAATTACTTTTATATCATCTTCATCAACTGTTTTATCAAGTTCATCTTTAATCATTTTATCAAATGTTTCTAATGATATAGGAGTATCATTATCTTCTTCATCTTTCATTATATTTAATTGATTAGTTCTTTCTAAATATTCATCTATACTTATTATTGCAGTTCTTTCTTGTTCCTCTTCAAAAGATGTATGAACTTCATTTATATCAAGTACCTCTTTTTCTTCACTCTTTTCTAATTCTTGAGTTAATAACTCTAATTCTTGAATAGCCTCTTTCTTATTTAATTCGATATCATTATATTCTAATTCTAAATCATTACTCTCAGAAACATTTGTAGAAACTTCCTCAGAATCATAAGATAAATCAAATTTCTCAACTAACTTATCTTCCTTATTTTCTTTATTATCTATAGTTTCAACTAATGGTCCAAGTTTTTCTTCTTGTTCCTCAACCTGTTCTACCAATTTATTTAATTCTTTAGTATTTAATTTCTTTTTACGTTTATGATAATTTTTATCAACTAAAAATACAATTAAAAACAATACAAAAGCAACAGCCAAAATAACATATACAATTATCATTTCATCACTACTTAAAAATTCAATTGTCTCTAGCACTTTACTATTCACCTCTTAAATAAATTTTATCATACAAAATATAATTTTGAAAAAAAATCCACTATTTTTTCTATATATTTTTTTTATTTTACAATATCAATTTTATAAAAGTATTATTATATAACAAAATTAACAAATGTATTTTACATTTATATACACTATTATTTTACATAACAATTTTCTAATATTTCACATATTTTACATAATTCTGCTATAATATATATCTAAGGAGTGACAAAAATATGAATATATTAATAGTTGATGACGAAGAAAAAATATGTGATGTTATAGTAGAATATTGCAACAAAGAAAAATATAATACAGATGTAGCATATAATGGTCAAGAAGCTCTAGAAAAAATAAACAAAAAAAACTATGATTTACTAGTACTAGATATAATGATGCCCAAAATGAGTGGATTTGAATTACTAAAAAAATTAAAAAACAATAAAAAAATACCAACAATTATCCTATCAGCTAAAGATCAAGAATATGATAAATTAGAAGGATTTGAACTAGGAATAGATGATTATATAACAAAACCATTTTCACCACGTGAACTAATAGCTAGAATAAAAGCCATCCTATCTAGAACAAATAAAGAAAAACAAGAAATATATAAATATAAAGAACTAGAAATAAATAGAAAAGCTCATTCTATAAAAATAAACAACAAACAAATAAATATTACACCAAAAGAATTTGAAATATTAATATATTTAATAGATAATAAAGAAATCGCAATATCAAGAGAAGAACTATTATCTAAAGTATGGGGTTATAATTTTTTTGGAGATGATAGAACAGTAGATACACATATAAAAATGTTAAGACATAATTTAAAAGAATATAGAGATTTAATACAAACAGTAAGAAGTATAGGATATAAATTTACAGATGAAACATAATAGTATTAAAATAATAATATGGAAATTCTTTCTATTATTCTCTTGTCTAATATTAATACTTCTTTGGTTATTTCAAATCTTATTTCTACCTAAATATTACGAATTATCAAAAAAGAAAGATATAAAAGAAGTGTCTGAAATAATATTAAAAAACAAAAATAAAAACAACCTAGAAAATACAATAAATAATCTAAGTTATAAAAATGAAATGTGTATAGAAGTAATAGATAAAAACTACTATACTCTATTCTCATCAAGTTTTTCTAATAAAGGATGTCTAATCTCATCACATAATGGTTATTATAAAAGAGACTTTATAAATTCAAATAATAAAAATAAATATTATAAAATAAAAAATAAAGATTTCAACAATACAACATTAATATATGCTTTTAAATTAAACAATAATTATATATTTATAAATACATCAATTGATCCTATAGATAGAACTATAACTATTTTAAGAAAACAACTAATTATAATAAGTATAATAATATTAATATTATCATTTATATTATCATATTTTATATCAAATCATCTATCTAAACCTCTAACTGATATAACAAATGATTCAAAAAAACTAGGAGAAGGAAAATATAATGTAACATTTAAAAAATATAAAATAAAAGAATTAAATGAATTATCAAACACTCTAAATAAAACAGAAAACAAACTAGCTAACATAGATAAATTACAAAAAGACCTAATCGCAAACACATCTCACGATTTAAAAACACCTCTGACAATGATCAAAGCATATGCAGAAATGGCAAAAGATTTACATAAAAATACAAACAAAATTGATAATGATATGAATATAATTATAGATGAATCAGATAGATTAACACAACTTGTAAATGATATATTAGAATTGTCTAAATCTCAAAATATAGATAAACTAAAATTAGAAACATTTGACATAATAGATTTAATACAAACAACTTTAAATAAATATAATTATTTAATAGAACAAGAAAATTATATATTTAAATTTATACATAAAAATAAACAAATAAATGTTATAGCAGATAAAGAAAAAATTAATAGAGTTATATATAATTTAATAACAAATTCTATAAACAATTCACAAGATAAAACAATAATAATAAAAATAACTAAAAAAGACACAATACTAATAGAAATAATAAATAAAGGAAACATAAATGAAAAAGAATTAGAACATATATGGGATAAATATTATTCTAATTCTCAAAATCATAAAAGAAATACTAATAACACAGGTCTAGGTCTAACAATAGTAAAAAACATATTAGAAAAGCATAATTTTAATTATGGAATAAAAAATGAAAAAGATAAAACAATTTCATGGTTTGAAATAAAATAAAAAATGTATAATATAAACCCCGTTTCTTAGAAACGAGGTTTTTATTTATATTTCAGTTTCACTAATTAATTTAGCATGTACTACAATTCTTCCAGTATTATCAAAATTACAAGTAGATAAAGTTAACAGCTTATCATCAACTCCAACACTTTCATTAATTTTTGTCTGATTTCTACCAACCAAAGTATCAATAAATGACTTATATTCTTCATTATCTCCAAATGTAGTTTGCAAATAATAAACTTCAGTCTTAATCTCATATATAGAAAATATTTTAAATACATATTTCTTTTGATCAGTTAATATAATTATAGATTTATCAGAATTATTTAAATATTTATTCTTCAACATATTAGGTATACTACCAAAAGCAGTATTATTTAATAAATTATGTCCATAAATAATATTATTAGAACTTAATTGATTAATATTATTTCTATAATCCATAAATACCCAACCATCTGTAGTAAAAGATTTATAAATATTATGATTTAAATAATAATCATTATCTTCACTTTGTACAATAGGATAATTAATACTAGTAGAATCAACACTAATCCATCCAATAACATCTTCATTAGTTAACTTTAAATCATTAACTGATACTTCATCCAAACTATAAGAAGAATATTTTCTATATAAATTATTATCTTCTTGAGTAGATACAGCATTATCATCCAAAACATTATTATCATTAATCTTTTTAGTTACAGAAATATCACTCAAATATTTAGAATTATTTACATTAGCAACAGGAATCTTATAAACCATATCAAATATCATAGAAAACCCAACAACATATATACATAGTAGCATAAAAAATTGAGGTTGTCTTTGTCTCATCTTAAAATGATCAATAACTTTATCTACTCTCTTACTTCTTTTATTAAATAATTTAAAAATAAACTTATTTAATAAATCAAAAATTCCTACAAAATAAGAATAAAACCCATAAGAAAATATAGATAAAAAACTAAATATTTTTTTTAAAATTTTCTTCATAATAATTCCTCTTATTAATAACTATTCTTCAAAACTTAAACATTCAATAGAAGAATCAACAACTTTTTCACCAATAATAACTGGATTAAAATCATTATCTTCTAATACATCAATAACCATATCTTCTTTTTCATTGTCATCAATTTCAACACTAATATTTTTTAATTCACTAATATTTTCAACTCTTTTAGTAACAACTTTTCTACTTTTAAATTTAACAAATAAACCAGTTATAAATGAAACAATCAAAACACCTAACAAACTCTTATAAATAATCATTGTAGAAAAAGCATTCTTTAAAACATTTATATTAATAAAATAAATATTTTTTTTATCACTACCCTTTAGTAAAACATTACCTAAATTCATAGAATAAACTTTACCATTATCTATTTTAATAGAATCACTATTAATAGCATTCCAATTAATATCATCATAATTATCTAAAATATTATTTAAATTCTTTGTTTTATTTAATCCCATAGTAATAGTTTTATATACAACATTATCAACATAAATATGTCCACTATTTTCAACTAAAGAACTCTTTTCAATATCTTCCCAATCATTATCATATCTACAATAAACCAAAGGTTGATTATAAGGTGTACCAGTAGAATTCAAATCTTTTAATTTTGAACTTTTAATTTTTAAAATAGAAGAATTGAATTTATCTACATTATTATACATATCATCTCTTATATCATTATAATTAGATCTAATAGAATCATCTGTAGTTTCCAACTTAACATTAGTATATAAAACAGAATCATCAATACTACCATCTACTATTCCATTATCATTAAAAACATATAAACCAGTATTTAATGAATTTGATATAACAGATTTATTTATTTTTAATAAATTAGAATTATAAACTCTTATAGTATTATTAAAATAATTATCTTGAAAAGAAGAATACTCTATAGATACATTTTTTGAATTAATATCTAAAAAAGTATCATCACTAATTTTAAAATCAGTAAAATCACAATGAGTTATTAATACACTATCACTTTCAAGCTCAACTTTCTTAGTATTATTTACTTTTATATTAATATTATCCATACTAATAGATTTAGATTTAATTTTTATATTATCTTTAGATAAACTAATAATAGTATTTTTATTACCAACAAAATTTATTTTAGAAACAGTATCAATATCTTTATCTAAAACAAATTCATTACCAGATAGATTAATAGTAATAGTATCTTGATCATTATAATTTCTAACCCCAATTACATCAATTACATCAGATAAACTCTTATATTGACAATAATCTTGACAAATGTCATATGTATCAGTACTAGAAAAAGTATTTTTCATAATTAAAGAAGTTATACAAACCATAATTAAAACTAAACTAAAACATTTAATCTTATTCATCTCTATCACCTTAACTAAATTATAACAAACATATATTATAATAGAGCATACTAAATAATCACTTTACAAACTAAAATGTAAAATTTACAATAAAACTAATTTTTAATAAATTCAAGTAATATATTAGGATCTTTCTTATTAATAACAACATTATATATCAAATCAATAGTATTAATTTTAACTCTTTTATTTCTTAATAATAAATGAATAGATTCCAAAGTATATAAACCTTCTACAGTAATATCTTTAGAATATTTTTCATAATCTTTTTTTTGACCTACTAATTTACCAAAAGTATAATTTCTACTTGAAACAGAAGAACAAGTCAAAAACAAATCCCCAATACCAGAAAAAGAAATAACATCATTCATATTACATCTAAATATCTTTAATATTTTTTGCATATCAAATGTAGCCATAGTCAAAAAAGCATTCTTGGTAGATTCATTTTGATCCAACCCATCAATTATTCCAGCTCCAATAGCAATAACATTTTTCAATGAACCAAGTATTTCAATACTTCTAATAGATTTAACTTCTTGCACTCTTACATACTCATTAGAAAATACACTTTTAACTAAATTAACTATTCTATTATTAGTACCAGCTACAGAAAAACCAATAGGACATCCAAGAATAATATCTTTAGCAAATGTTCCACCAGACATAACAGCAATATTTCTAGTCCTAATATTATTTTTTACTATATCACTTAAAAAAACACCAGAATGCTCAATGCCTTTACTTGCAATTAATATATTAGTATTTTTATCGGTAAATATACTCATATCACAAACTAATTCTTCAATAAAAGCTGCTGGAATAGAAATAATAAGTAAATCAGAATTATTAATAATCTCCTCTAATGAACTAGTAAGAGAAGTTTTATCAGAAATTTTATAACCATTTAATAATTTATCATTACATCTATATTTTTTAAGATGTTCTTTTTCCTCATCAAATCTACTCCACATCATAACCTTTATATTATTATGTTTTAAAATACTTTCTAATGATAATGCATAAGCACCCATTCCCAAAATTCCAACTATCATTTTAAACCTCTTTCTAATAAAAACAAAAAAAACAGAATACAAATAAAAAAGAGTAATTAATTATACAGTTTCAAAATAACTATTACCAATAAACTCTCTTAAAATAGAATCTTGAGGTACACAATCAGCAGGTATAGGTAAAAACAAATGTAAAAAATTAATTAATCTTTTAGCTTCTTCATAATAAGGAGAATTAATATCTACTGAGAATAATAAAGGTTCAACATA
>CADCRC010000070.1 GCA_902803795.1 uncultured Erysipelotrichaceae bacterium
CTAACGGATCAAATATAATTGGCTGCCTCGGCTAGACTCGAACTAGCGCATGTCAGAGTCAAAGTCTGATGCCTTACCACTTGGCTACGAGGCATTTTAAATGGTGGAGAGAGAAGGTTTCGAACCTTCGAACCCATAGGGAACAGATTTACAGTCTGTCGCGTTTAGCCTCTTCGCTATCTCTCCAAAAAAAATGGTGCCGAAGCCAGGACTTGAACCCGGAACCTACTGATTACAAGTCAGTTGCTCTACCAATTGAGCTATTTCGGCACATGGTGGGCGATACAGGACTCGAACCTGTGACCCCCTGCTTGTAAGGCAGGTGCTCTAACCAACTGAGCTAATCGCCCAATATACTCATAATCCTTCGAATTATTATTGTCACTTCGGTTGACATTTAATAATATATCAATATTTTCTAACTTTGTCAATAAAATTTTATTTATTTTTAACTTGTGTTGTAAAAAAAAAAAAATTATAGTATAATTTACAAGTATTGAACGAACTTAAAGAAGGAGGTTTTTTTATTAAAATGAAGAATGACAATACTACAGGCACGAAAATTATTATTTTAGGCGGTCTTGGTGAAGTTGGAAAAAATATGTATGCAATTGAGAAAGATGACTCTTTAGTTATCGTTGATGCTGGTATTTCTTTTCCTGAAGCATCTATAAAAGGCGTTGATTATGTATTACCTAATTTTACATATTTAAAAGATAATGAAAGTAAAATTAAAGCATTACTTATTACCCATGGTCACGAAGATCATATTGGAGCTATATCTTTTTTACTTAAATCTGTTAATATTCCTGAGATTTATGCTCCAAATCATGCTAAAGAATTAATTAGATTAAAACTTGATGATAGGAATATTAGATTTGATAATTTATATACTTATGATGAGGATACAAAATTAAAATTTGGAGGAATTAGTGTAGAATTTTTTAGAGTAACTCACTCTATTCCTGATTCTCATGGTATATCATTATCTACAGTTGATGGTAGAATTATTACTACAGGAGATTACAAATTTGACTTGACTCCTATTGGACCTATGGCTAACTTATATAAGATGGCTTGCTTGGGACATGAAGGTGTTGATGTTTTAATTGGAGATTCTACAAATGTTTTAAACGAAGGATTTTCTAAAAGTGAATCTGTTGTTGATAGAACATTTAATGAAATGTTTGATAGATATAAAAACAATAGATTAATTATAGCTACGTTTGCTTCTAATATATATAGAGTTAAACATATTTTTGAAACTTGTTATAATTATGGTAGAAAAATTTGTATATTTGGTAGATCTATGGAAAACAATATAAAGATTTCTATTGATGGCGGCTATATAAATCATAAAGAATTGTTGATATCTCCTGAAGAAGCTAATCAATTAAAACCATCTGATGTATGTATATTATGTACAGGAACTCAGGGAGAACCTCTTGCGGCATTATCTAGAATGTCTAATGGAACTCATAAGCAAATTAAATTAACATCAAATGATTTAGTTATATTCTCTTCTAGTGCTATTCCAGGTAACGCTTTATCTATTTCTAAAATAATTAATAGATTATATTTAAATAATGTTAAGGTTTATACTTCGTCATATCTTACATCTTTGCATACTTCAGGACATGCTAATGAGGAAGAAGTAAAATTAATGATTAGACTATTAAAACCAAAGTACTTAATGCCTTTTCATGGTAATTATAGAATGCTTAAGAAACAAGCAAATGTTGGTATGATGTGTGGGATTCCTAAAGAAAATACATTTATTATGAAAAATGGTGATAGTTTAATATTAAAAAATCATGTTTTAACACGTGGTGATTCATATGCTGGTGAAGATGTATATGTGGATGGAAATAGAATTGGTAATATTGGTCTTCCAGTAGTTCATGATAGACAAATTATGGCAAATGATGGAATACTTGTAATTATTATAAATATTAATATGAAAAAAAGAGAATTGATTGTTAAACCTAATATTACAACAAGAGGATTTATTTTAGTTAATGAAAATGAAGATTTGATTAAAAAAATAGAAAATCAAGCTGAACAAATAATAAAAAAAGATTTAAAAGATACGAGAACAACTTTTGCTATTCTTAAAACAAATGTTACTGAAAATATGTTTAAATATATAGTTGAATTAACTGGTAGATCTCCACTTGTTCAACCTGTAATATTAGATATAAAAAGATAGAAGTTTTTCAAGAACTTCTATTTTTTATTTCATCTATTTTTTCTTTTATCCATATATCTAAAGAATCTTTTAAAGTATTAAAACCATGTTCTGTTTCATGCATTTGATATTTTTCTTCATCTTCTATATGAAATCTTATGTTTTTTACACTTAATATCATTTGCTTTTTTTCTTCATTTACATTTAATACTTCTGCTCTTATTGTTTCATGCATAGTTACATAATCACTTGGATTTACTACATATGAGTTTGATATTTCTGATTTATGTATTAATCCTGTATAATTATTTGATATTATTACAAATATTCCATAATCTTTTATTCCAGTTACTTCACATTCTATTATATCTCCAATATTTATTTTATCTTTCATATTCTACCGATACCCTTTCATATTATTATTTGTATTT
This sequence comes from uncultured Erysipelotrichaceae bacterium, assembly GCA_902803795.1. Taxonomy (GTDB): domain Bacteria; phylum Bacillota_I; class Bacilli_A; order RF39; family UBA660; genus RUG14903. The sequence goes on from CADCRC010000070.1 coordinate 2,620, forward strand.
TGCTCTTTATTATTTCTCTTGCTTTTAATTATATCAAATATTGTTCTAAATTTAACAGTTAATTCCTTTTGTTTTTTTTGATATTCTAGTAATTCTTCTTTTTTATCTATATCAAAAGAGAAGTTATCTTGATCTATTCCTACTATTTTTGAATAGTTTTCTATTTCATGTTTAAATTCAATACATAATTCTTTTATTTCTTGATTTAATTTGTATTTGTCTAATAAATTTGTATATTTTTTATATGAATTTAAAAACATATAATTGTTATAATATAGTTTCTTGTTGTTAATTATAACATTTGCATTATAATTTTTTTTAAAGTCATTACTTCTTAAATAATTATATATTTGTATATATGTTTTTGAATAATTATCTTCATTTAATTCTATATTATTTTCTTTTAATATTTCTTTAGTTGTTTGACTTACAACATATTGAATTGGTGAATAATTAAAGTTGTTTATTTTTATTATATCATGATTTTTTAATAATCTATTTAAACATGCATTTTTATATGAAAAAAATATTAAATCTGATCTTTTTGAATTGAACGATTCTCCATCTTCTTTAGGCTCAGATCCATATCCTATCCATCCATCTATTGTACCAGATAATATTGGAGGTTTTCCGCTTGTTTCTTTTATTTGAGGATA
>CADCRC010000071.1 GCA_902803795.1 uncultured Erysipelotrichaceae bacterium
AAAGAAGAAAACCCATAAATAAAATTACAAGTTTTCTTCCCTTTCTAAAAATGTATAATACTATAAATATAATAATTTGTCAATTTTGTTTTAAAAAAATAAAGATTTTTTTTGAATTTTACATATTAATATGTAAACTAGAAATCATTAAACATATATTAAATCACCATATAAACCATATATTTATTATTTCATAATAATAAATATCCTCAAATTAAATCATAGTAAAATATGATTCTTAATCCAAGAATAAACATTTATTTAATTATCTATATTAACAAAAAACAAAAAAATACAATAATCAATAAAAAAAGAAGTTAATTACTTAACTTCAACAGTAGCACCAACTTCTTCTAATTTCTTTTTAATTTCTTCAGCTTCAGCTGGAGCAATATTTTCTTTAACTGCTCCTTTACTTTCTACAATATCTTTAGCTTCTTTTAAACCTAATCCAGTAATTTCTTTTACAACCTTGATTACTTGAATCTTAGAAGCTCCTTCTTCTTTAATTGATACTGTTACAGTAGATGGTCCTTCATCATTAGCAGCAGCAGCAGCACCAGGTGCAGCAACAGCAACAGCACTTGGATCAACACCAAATTCTTCTTTCATAGCATCTACTAATTCTTTAATTTCTAATAAATTCATTTCTTTTAAACTATTAATAAAATCTTCTTTATTTAATTTAGCCATGTTTAATTCCTCCCTTTACAAACTAAAATTAATTTTCTTCTTTTTGCTTGCTATAAAGATCTAAACAAATTGATAAATCTCTTGCTATTCCAATCATACCACCAGCAAGCATAGTAAGTAATCCTTCTCTTGATGGTATAGTAGCATAATCAGCCAATAATTTCTTATCAGCAATTTGTCCATCAATAATTCCAACTTTTAAAATAACTTGTTCATGAGTTTTAGCAAACTCAGAAATCACTTTAACCGCAGCTACTTGATCTTCACTATAAGATAAAGCAGATGGACCATTTAAGAACTCTTGAACATCAATATCTAATTCTTTAAAAGCACGTGCCATCAAAGTATTCTTATAAACTTTGTAATCAGCACCAACTTCTCTTAATTTACGACGTAACTCTTTAGCATCATTATCAGAAATACCTCTATAATCAAATAAAATAATACTATTTGCATCTTTTATATGATTCTCAATTTCATTTACAACATTAGCTTTTTGTTCAATAATCTTGCTATTTGCCATATAATATCTCCTTTCCAATCACCAAAGAAAAGTTCCCCAAAAAAGGAGAACCATTAATACATATTATATTAAAATAACTCTCCTCGGTAGGTCTTACAAAATTGCCTACTGTCTTCGGTAATTAATTTACAACTATTATATAATTAAATTAACTATTTGTCAAAATCATTTGAAACCTTAATAGATGGTCCCATAGTAGATGATAAATATATTGACAAAACATAATCACCCTTTACACTAGATGGTCTAAGTTTTAAAATATTAGAAACAAAAGCATTTAAATTATCAAGTAAATCATTTTCACTAAAAGAAACCTTACCAATAATAGAATGTATGTTTCCTTGAGCATCTGCTCTAAATTCTAAACGACCTTTTTTTACATCGTTAACAGCACCAGCTACATCCATAGTAACTCCACCAGTCTTAGGATTTGGCATTAATCCCTTTGGTCCTAGAACTTTACCTATCTTTCCTAATTGTGGCATCATATCAGGAGTAGCAATAATTGTATCAAAATCAAACCAATTTTCTTTTTCAATTTTTTCAATCATATCCAAATCGCCAACATAATCTGCGCCAGCATCTTTTGCCTCTTGTGCTTTAGGTCCTTTAGCAATTACTAAAACCTTTAAACTCTTTCCAGTACCATGTGGTAATACTATTGCACTTCTTATTTGTTGATCAGCTTTTTTAGTATCAATATTTAATTTCATTGAAACATCAACAGATCCATCAAATTTAGATATACTAGTTTTCTTAACTAAACTAACAGCTTCACTAGGAGTATAAAGACGTCCATTCTCAACTAGTTTAGCAACCTCAACATATTTTTTTGATCTTTTTTTCATTTTATCCCTCCAATGTGGTAAAAGCGGATTTTATTTTTCCTCCCACTAAAGAAAAACATTTATATAATTATTATTCTACTGTAATTCCCATATTTAATGCAGTACCTTCAACAATCTTCATAGCTGATTCAACATCATACGCATTTAAATCTGGTAACTTAATTTCAGCAATTTCTCTTACTTGATCTTTTGTTAATTTTCCAACAGGTGCCTTAGAACCATTAGTAGATCCTTTAGATACCTTCGCATATTTCTTAATCAAAAATGCACAAGGTGGAGTTTTAACAACAAAATCAAAAGAACGATCATCATAAATAGATATTTCTACTGGTAATACATCACCCATTTTATCACGAGTTGCTTCATTATACTTAGAACAAAATTCTTGTAGATTAATTCCAGCAGGTCCAAGAACAGTACCAACAGGTGGAGCAGGTGTTGCTTTACCAGCTTCTATTTGTAACTTTATCTTCTTTACTACATTTTTAGCCATAATATCGCCTCCATATCAATTAATATGATATTTTTTAGAGAATATAACCGCTTAAATATATACCTAAAAAATTCAATATATATACACATAAGTGCCAAAATATAATATCATAATTTTATTTATAAATCAAGTTATGCAGGCATAACTTGAGATAACTCAACCTCAATAGATGTACTTTGACCAAACAAATCTACATCTAAATTGATTTTATGATTATCTTTATCAATACTTTCAATAACACCAAACATATCTTTAAATGGTCCAGAAGTAATCTTAACTCTAATTCCTTGCTTTAATTCAGAATCATAATCAACTCTATTTAATCCCATAGAACCCAATATCTTATCAACTTCTTGTGGTTGCAAAGGAGTAGGTTTTGCACCTTTTCCACTACTACCAATAAAACCAGTAACTCCAGGAGTATTTCTAACAATATACCAAGCATCATCAGTCATAATCATTTCAACTAAAATATAACCAGGAAACATTTTTTTATCTTTAGTTACAGTTTTATTATCCTTAACCTCTGTAACAGTTTCAGTAGGAATAACAATTCTAAAAATAATATTTTCAAGGCCTAAAGATTGAATCTTCATTTCTAAATCATCTTTAACCTTATTTTCATGTCCAGAATAAGTATTAACTACATACCATTGTTTTTCTTCCATAATCAATCTCCTAACTAAATAATGACTGAATAGCCGCAAATATAATATTTATCAAATAAAAATATAATGAAAAAGCAATTATAAATACAATAGTAGCCCAAGAATATTTAACCATATCTTTACGACTAGGCCAATGAATTCTATGAGCTTCTTGACCAACACCATGACAAAAAGTCATAAATCTATCCCATAAATTATTTTTAGTTTCAACATTAGATTTACTATTTTTCTTATCTTTCTTTACTTTTCTATCAATTTTAGAAACCTCAAGACTATCCTCTAACTGCTCATCAATCTTTTCATCAACAAGTTTATCTTTCTTTATAGTCTTTTTCTTCTTATCAGATTTAATCTTATTACTAACATTAGCCATATTATAATCACTCCTAAACATAAATTATTTTAATGTAAATAAAAAACACTTCTAAGTGCTGATTAAATATTAACACAACAACTTAAAAATGTCAAATATATTTAAATAACAAACAATTATAAAACAACACATAAAATATTAATAATAATAAATATTATGATAAGAAAAAGCAAAACAGTAGGAAACAACAAAACACTAATAAATGCATTTTCTCCATTAACAGAATTCTTAATATTATAAATCTTATCATTAACAGCATTATTTAATAAATTATGTCCATTAGATAATACATGCCTTTTACCATCAATACTATTACTATTTTCACCATTTAAATCAGAATAATTCTCTATTTCTTTAGATGCTCTTTGATTTTCATAATCACTAAAATATAAATGACTATTTCTAAGTAAAACACCTCTATAATAAGCAACATCAGACACAGGAACAAAACTAGCAATAGCATCAAAATTATCATACAACATATCAGGAGTTAATTTATCTAAAGTTTTACTATAAATACCAACTTGTAAAAAAGAAAGCATATATATATTTTTTTCCTTGAATTTTTCTAAATCAGCCAAATTATTTTCTTTTACTATTTTCTCATATTTAATTTCATTATTTGTGTTATTTAACAAACTTATATCTATAGGTTGAAAAGATATAACATAATAACCATTTTCATGCAAATATTTCAAAGTCTTATCCATATTTATAAATAATTTTCTATAATCATCATCACTATGAACATAATTTATATAATCTAATAATTTAATAGATTTACCATCCATAAAATCACCTAATATAATATTAAATATATTTTAAACAAATTACAAGATATAAACACTAAATATTAATATATTTATGTAAAATCTTACGATACTTAAATGCAATATTATAAATTTTACTAATATTATAATCTAACAAAATAGAAATCTCATTATAAGAATATCCATTATAATATAACTCAAATACCAAACTTGAATCCATATCTAATTCATTCTTTATTTCAATAAAATCAAAATTAGAATAAGAATCATTTACTATCTTATTAAAATAAACACTATCTAAAGATAAACTATTATTTAAAATAAAATTTTTTTTACCACAAATCTTAGCACAAAAAGACAACATCTTATACCTTATATTAGTAGTTGCAAAAGTATAAAAAGATACATTCAAATTATCATCAAATTTTATAATAGAATCATTTAAAGCAATTCTTCCAATTTGAACTAAATCATCAAATTCTTCACCACATTTTTTGACAAAAGGATAATATTTTTTAGTTTCACTTAAAATAATTGGCATATATTTATCAACAATTAAATCAAATGCAAATTCGTCCTTATCTCTAACACTATATATTAATTCATAGTCATTAAAATTTCTATGCAAATTTACCTCCTTATAATTTCATAAATTAATATTCCAGCAGACACACTAGCATTTAAACTATCAACTCCATTTTCCATAGGAATTTTTGTAATAATATCACACTTTTTAAGAACTAAAGAACTTATTCCACTACCCTCATTACCAATAACTAAGCATTTTTTTTCAAAAGAAAAATCACATTCATTAATCAAAGTTCCATTCATAGACGCCCCAATTATCCAAAATCCAGCATCTTTTAACTTATCTAACGAATATCCAATATTAGATACTAAACAAATATTTATCTTATTTAATAAACCAGTACTAACTTTCATAACAGTTGAATTAACAGATACACTTCTATCTTTAGGTATAATTATAGTATCAACTCCAAATGCAACACAAGATCTAATAATAGCTCCAAAATTATAAGGATCCTCCAAATGATCCAAAACTACAACAAAAGAAGAACTATTAATACAAGATATATCACTGTATTTATAATCAGGAATATATAACAAAATACCTTGATGATTACCATTGACTTTTTTATCTAATATTTTTTTATCAACATAACTACATTTAATAGAAGATTTATAAATTAAATCGACAATTTCTTTATCAGAAAATCCATTTTGGATTATTATCTTTTCTATTTTAGAATGACTTTCTAACAATTCTTTAGCAACATTTCTACCATATACTAACATATTTACCTCAAACTATAAGTAGTACCATCTTTACTATCAGATAAAATAACACCTTTTTTTAACAATTCATCACGTATTTCATCAGCAAGCTTGTAATCTTTATTATTTTTAGCAATTTTTCTCTCTAATATCTTATTTTCAATATATGATTTAAAATCAGAATTTATTTCATTATCAAATAATCCTAAAGATAAAACTTTTTCAAATGATTCAATCAATTTAAACTTAGTAAATGAATTAACCTTATCATCTTTTAAAGTATCATATAAAACAGTAAGCATATTACTAGTATTTAAATCATTTTCTAACGCTTCAATAAACTTATGATTATATACATCATACATATCTTTATCAAGTTCTCCAACATTATCAAGTTCTTTTATTCTATTTTTTAATTTATTTCTTGCACTCTTAGCTCCATCTAGTGAACTATATGAAAAAACTAATGTATTTCTATAATGGCTATTTAAACAATAATATCTATAATCCAAAGGAGAATAACCCTTAGATTTAAGCAAAGAAATAGTTAAAAACTCTCCTTTTGATTTACTCATTTTACCCTCAATATCATTTAAATGAGCACCATGACACCAAAAATTACACCATTTATGACCTAAATAAGCCTCACTTTGAGCTATTTCATTAGTATGATGAGGAAATATATTATCTACTCCTCCACAATGAATATCCAAGTGATTTCCTAATTCTAAAATAGATATACCAGAACATTCAATATGCCAACCAGGATAACCAATACCCCAAGGACTATCCCATTTCATAGCTTGATCTTCAAACTTTGACAAAGTAAACCATAAAGCAAAATCATGTGGATTACGTTTTGACTTATCTTCAGACACACTATCTCTAACTCCAACTAACTGATCTTCTTCTTCTCTTCCAGATAACTCATAATAATTATTAGCCTTAGTAATATCAAAATAAACATTTCCACCTGCAAGATAAGCATAACCATCATCAATTAACTTTTGAATCATTTTTATATACATATCTATATGATCTGAAGCCTTTTCTATAATTTCAGGTTTTTTTATATTTAAACTATCTATATCAGACATAAATGCATCAGTATAAAACTCAGCAATTTCATAAACACTTTTATGTTCACGCCTTGCACCCTTAAGCATTTTATCTTCACCAGTATCTCCATCACTAGTTAAATGTCCAACATCAGTAATATTCATACATCTTTTAACATCATAACCAATATATTCAAGGCCTTTTTGTAATATATCTTCAAATATATATGTTCGTAAATTACCTATATGAGCATAATGATAAACAGTAGGTCCACATGTATACATACGAACAACATTTTTTTCAAAAGGTTCAAATTCATCAACGCTATTAGTCAAAGTATTATATAATTTCATCATAATATCACCACAAAATTAGTATATCATAATAAAACATAAAAAATAAAAAAAAATAACATAAAGCATATATTACAAAAACATTTCAAAATACTATTTATTAATAATAAAATTAAAAAAAATAAAAAAAATCAATTTTCAATTAAATCACACTTATTAAACAAAATTATTAAATAGCAAGTATTAATCTTAATATAAACAATCATATAATTCATAACTTTTACTTTACAAATATTAAATCTTACTTCTTACATCATTACAAATAGTTTTACATTCCTTATCAATATTTTTTATATTATTTAATTGTGCACCTAATTTTCCATAATATAATCCTTTTTTATTTATAATAAAAGAATCATCAATAGTTTTATTTAATCCATTAAAATCCTCAATTACATCTAACAAACTATTATCAATATCAATCATTTTATAATATAATTCATATAACAAATCATTATTATTCATACTAATCTCCATTATTTATACTAAAACCTTCTAAATTAGAAATACTATTCTTACTTGCAATCTTATAATTATCTAAAGTTTTCTTAAAAATTCTACAATATTCATTATTATTTTTACTCAACTTGTTCATAGAATTATATAAAGAATCAATTGTATTACATAATAATTTACTATTACTACCTTTATAAAAATCATTAATAAAAGTATAACTATTTTTAATTTTTTTATCACATATATCTATGGAATTATTATAACTAATAAGTTTATTTATAGCTAACTCCATTTCATCGGAAATCATAAAAGTCTTACTCATATTATATTACCTCATATTATAATCAATTTCATTAATTTTAACAAATCCTATTTTAGATATTAAAATGTTAATATTATTTTCAATATCTATTAATTTATCATATTTTTTATTAATTTTACTCTTTAAAGTGCTCATTTTTTTAATAACATCAACTAATTCTTCTTTTTGCTTATTTATCATATCAGACTTCTCATAATAATAAATATCGCCTAAATCATTATATTTATGATAAATTTTATTAAGACTCTCTATTATATTATTCATTTTAAATAAAACATTACCTCTAGTATCTAAATTACATTTAATAGAAAAACCAATTCTACTATAATTATCATACATATATTTATATACTTTTCTTAATTCTTTTATTTTACTAACAAGTTCTTTTCTTCTAATATTATCATCTAATATATTACTTTGAACTTTAATAGAATTATTATCCTTCCATATATTATCAAAAATATTATTATAAATATAATACATATTATTTAAATAATTCTCATAATCATCAATTAATTTATCTAACTCATTAATATAATTATCTATCTTACTCAAATCAATTTCAAGCATATTCTATCTCCTCCAAATAACTATCTATTAGCTGCATCAAATTTATTTATATTATTAACAATATAATCATTAATATTAATTTTAAAGTCATCAAATAACTTTCTAACATTAGAATTAATTAATACAATAGAATTATGAATAGTTAAGTCCTTATATGAACTATTAAAACAAATACTATTAGTTCCTTTTTCGAAACTACTACAACACATAGATACATCAAAAATCATAGAATCAATAAACTTGAATAATTCAGAACAATCATTAGACATAATTGAAACATTATTATAAACAATTTGTTTATTAATAGAAATATTGAATACACTAATATAATTATTATAAAAATCATGTTTTTTATAAATTAAAGAACCACCCTGTACTTCATTAAAACTAACAATATTTTTAAAAATAATCATTTCAAACTCGTCTAAATATGAAGAAATCTTTTTTTCAATTTCAAATAACAAATTGACATAATATGAAGAAAATAAAATAGTATTTTTAAATATCAATTTATTATTCAACCAGCCTTCTACATCTAAACAATTTCTAATAATTCTACTTTTAATATCATTAAAATAATTTAAAACAAAAGTATTCATAGAATCAAGCATTTCCTGACTATAATAATTAATATTACCCATAAAACCAAACTCCTAACAATAAATAATATATATTAAATAAATCAATATAATTAACAAAATATAAATAATTAATGATTTTTAATCAAAACAAGTTCACTTCCATTTCTAATATCAGTATCATATAAAACCACATTATTATCATAAACAATCCCAGTATCAGAATTAACTAAATAATAACTATCATCATAATTAAAAGCAATATTTTCAAAATCAAAAATAGATTTAGTCAATAACTTAACATTTTTCCATACTAATTCATTAACTGGTAAATACATATCAAAACTCTTTTCAAAATAAGGAACAATAACTTTTACAAGAACTTTATTATTCATCTTCATCCTTCCTTTCAAATTCTAATAATTTGATAACATCATATATACCATCATGAATATGAAATCCGATATTTTTATCGAAATCCTTTGTTAATTCATTAGAATAATTTGATATTTTTAAAACACTTTGATCCCCTAAACCAGCACCAATCCAAATACCTTCAGAAGAATTAATATTAGAAGTATACCATGTTTCAAAAACAAAAGATTTAAATTTATTAACATCATCATATATAATGATAGATTTATTTTCTAATTTATTCATATTATTCAAAAAAGTATCAATAATACTTTTATCAGAAAGTTTATCAATTAATTTAGAAAAACTAACAAATATAACAAGAATATTTTCTGAAGGTTTTGAAAAAACAAATTTATTTAATTCATTTAATTTATTTTCAATATCATTATTATATAAATAATCAATATTTAAATCACCTAAAAGCTTAGAAACATCAAATATATATAACTTAGTATTATTAATCTTACTAAATTGAATAATTAAACTTTTAATAAAAAACAATCCATAACTTATTTTATTTGATAAAACTAAATTACATAAACTATCACAAAAATTAAATTTATTAAATTCTAAGTCATCTCTGTTCATTCCAATAATCATGTTATATAATCCAAATTCTTCAGTTATCATATCCTCAGTTAATTGATCAGGCAAAACAGGAATTTTTTTAGCCTTAGTATTTGAATTAACACTTATTTTTTCAGATAAATCTAAAATAAACTTATTTAAATTATTAGGATTATCAACAACACTAGAAGTTTGAAATTCTAACATAGAATCTATAAAACATATTCCTCTACCAAATATACTTCTAGGAGCAATAGAACCTCTAGTATTAAACAATAAAGGATAATCAAAAGAATCATTTAATTTTAAGGCAAAAGTCCTACCAATTGATTGAAAAGATCTTCTAGATAAAGAATTAACTGAAGAAGCGGTAATAACAAATATGACACCATATTGTTCAGAATCACGAATATAACTTGAAAAATTATCATATAAATTATCATCATAATCATTCATAGAATCATATTGATTAACAAATATAACAATTAATGGCATCTTTCCAACATTTTGTTTTATATATTCTCCATAAGATAATCCAGAATCAGATACTATTTTCTTACGAATATTAATCTGATCAGAAATTAATTTAAATAGATTTCTATATTTTTCATCTTCACCAGTTAAAACAACACCACCAAATTGAGGAAACTTATTATACTTTCTAAAATTAGACGTTCCAAAATCAAAAGCATATAAATTAACTTGAGATGCATTATAATGAGATACAAGAGAATAAACAATAGAATTTAATATCATTTCATTTTCTAGACCATCTGTACCAATTATTGCACAATTACCATCATTAACTAAATCATAAGTTAAAATATCTTGTTTTTGATTTTCAGGAATATCAACTTCACCAATAATAGAAATAATAGAAGAATTAAAATCAACATTATATTTTTTTATTAAATTATCTACAAGAATAACATCAGGAATATTAGGAAGCCATAGACGTTTAGATTCCATATGAGTTTCTTTAGATATTTTAATAATCTCATTTAAAACTGCTGTAATCTGTTCACCATCAGCATCGACATTTACTCGTTTTCCTGATTGAAGAGATTTTAAAACATGTCCACAATTATCAATTAAATTAACACTCCTATCAACTTCTTTTACGACAGTATCATTAGGATAATATTTTGCACCACACCAAGCAGACTGACCTATAGCAAAATACTCATCATAACCAACTTGAAGATAAAATCTTCCAGCATCTTTTAATTCTGCAGCATCAGGTCTTTTTATCATTTCTTTAGAATCAGAAGCATCTTGAACTTTTAAACATACATGAAACTTAGCATTACTCCAAATTTGATCATTAACAACACCACTAGGTTTTTGAGTTGCTAAAATTAAATGAATACCCAAAGATCTACCAATACGTGCAATACTAATTAAATTATCCATAAAATCAGGCTGCTGAGCTTTTAATTCTGCAAATTCATCACAAATAATAAATAAATGAGAAATAGGTTCTTGTAGTCTTCCTTCTTTATAAAACTTTTGATATTTATAAATATCAATAGTAGATTCACATAATATATCTCGAGCTTTATTAAATTCAGCCTGTCTTCTCTTAGCTTCAGAATTAATAGATACTAAAGTTCTATCCATCTCTGATTTATCAAGATTGGTAATAACACCAGCTAAATGAGGTAATCTAACACCAGTAACTTGATTTTCAAAAGCACCAGCTAAACCACCACCCTTATAATCTATAAGAATAAATGAAACATCATTAGGTGAGTAATTAACACACATAGACAAAATATAAGTAATAATAAATTCAGATTTACCAGAACCAGTCATACCGGCTATCAAACCATGAGGACCAAATGCTTTCTCATGTAAATCTAAATAAAAAACTTGACCTTGTTCATCAATACCAATTTCTGTTTTTAAAGATGTGATTGGATCATTAGTATTCCACCTGTTTAAAATATTTAACTGACCAACTTTTCCAATTTTCTCAAGTTCCATAAATGATAAACTAGTAGGTAAACTTATACTACCATTTTCAAATTCGATTGGAATGTTAGATATTTTTTTAGCAACTTCCATCATATCAATTTTATAATTTATCTCATCATTAAAAACTAATTGTTCCTGAGATTCATATGAGTTACGTAAAATACCAGATGTAGATTCACCCATATTAATAAAATTATTACATCTACTAGGTAATTTACTTAAACGCTCTTCAATAATAATAAAACTTGCATCAACATTCTTATCAGATTCACTAATTAAACTAACAAAATTAAAATCTTTAATCAAATCATAAACATCAGTAATAATAAAATAATAAGGTTTAAAATCTGGCATAGAGCTACTAGAATTATTATTATTAGAATTAAATCGATTATAAAGATCATTATATAAATAATTAGCAATAGTTTTATATTCATCATTATTACAAGCAAAAAATCTAATTTCACGATTATTAGAAAAATTATGATTTAAATATTTAACATAATTCCATCTTTTCTTTTTCTCATCACTAGTAAAAACAACAATTTTTAAATCTTCATAACTATAAAAAGTAAGAAGTTGCAATAAAATATTATCAATTAACCCATAACATTTATATATATTACCCATTATCGCAGTAACATAATTTTCAAAAAAAGAAAAACTAATAGGAACGTTATTAATATATTTATATTTATAAACTAATTGATCAGCTAACTTTCTTAACTCATTATCATCAGTTGTAAAACCTTCTTTAGGATAATCAATTTTAATTTTTAACAATTCATTTCCAATACCAATTCTAACAGTCATAATATCATTTTGATCTAATCTCTTATCCCAAAAATTCATAGTTTTATTATCAATAATATTTAAACAATCTTGTAAAGTGATTAAATTTTCAATAAGAATAGATTTCTGTAAATTAACTTCTTCTTTGAATTCTTCTTCTTTATCAATCAAATATTCTATATATTTATCAACTTTATTTTTATTATCTCTTTCATTTTTATATTTTTGATATTTATTAGTAATAACTGGCCATAAAACAGTAGATGTCAACATAACTCCTGAAGTTAATATCTGCGTCCAAGAACTTTCTATAGTAGCTTTTCCAACAAAAAGTCTTTCAATTAAATCAAAGAAAGTTACGGCAGAAGTTATTCCCATAAGAAACATAGGACCTAATGTAATAAACATAGGAGTAGTTGATAAAGTATTTGATAAAGGAGGCGCAGAAAACTCTATTTCTTTTTCTTCAATCATTCTTCTAATTCTAGGTGCCTTAGAAAAATAATTCCCTTTTTCATATAAATTTCTATCAATAATTTCAATATCTTTATAATTATCACTAGGAAAAGAAAAATCAAATAAACCAGTTGATTTAAGAATAATATTTAAAAAATCTAATTTATTAAAAATTAAAAATTTATTAAAAACAACAAGTCTAAATCCGTATACATTTATAATATCTCCATAAGAAACATTATATTCTATCTCTCTCATAATTCTATTATTAATATATAAAGGATTATTATTCTTATGTTCCAAAACTAATTTATCTTCTCTATATAATAATTTATATACACTCCCAGATATAAAAGGACAATCATAAAAAAAATTACAACTATTGTTTTTACCAACAGTAATATTAATATTTTTATCATAAGAATAAGTAATTAAATTATTAGAAAAATAGTTATCAATAAATATCAAATAGTTTTTATTAGATCTTTGTAAGATATAATATGTATTAACATTAATTACAATATTATCAACAACAGAATTATCGAAAAAAACATTTACATTTGAAGTTGAATATAACACCCACTTACCATTTCTAGATTCAATATTAATAAGTTTAATATCCTCATCAACATCTGGATCAAACGAAAAAGAACCAGATATAACATTTGGCAATTTATATACTTTGATTTCCTCAGATAAAAACAAATATATCTTCATACCATCACCTATCTTAATTAAAGTATATCATAATAATAATAAAAGGGCAAAAAAAAAGATAACAAACGTTATCTTTTATAAACTATATAGCTGCAAGAATAACAAACAATATCAACAATATTACAAGTAATTCTAAGAATAATTTCCAAACTGTTTTTAACCAATCAAAATATGATACTTTTAGATAAGTCAACACTCCCATAAGTATAGCACTTGTTGGAAGAACTAACATTGAAACACCATATATAGATTGTCCAATTAAAGCACAAATTCTTAAAGCAGCTTTACTATATTCAAAACTTGCTAAAAATGGTAAATATGAATTAAATACATATGTAGCATCTGAATTAAATATAGAAGCAAGTAAAGTAACAAGAGATGTACTAAATACATTGAATTTTTTACCTAAAAGTAATTTATAAATAGTTAATTGAAAAGGATGATAAGTAACTAATACCAAAATAGCATAAATTAACAAAATAACCAAAGCGGGCATTATTGACTTCTTTAAACCATTTTCAAAACCATCAAATAAATCATTAAATTTAATCTTATAAACTAAAACTAAAAATAAAATACAAATAAACATTGGTAAAAACATATCAGT
Source organism: uncultured Erysipelotrichaceae bacterium (assembly GCA_902803795.1). Classification (GTDB taxonomy): domain Bacteria; phylum Bacillota_I; class Bacilli_A; order RF39; family UBA660; genus RUG14903. Next base: position 14,536 of record CADCRC010000071.1, read on the forward strand.
AATAGACCAAGAACCAAATGAATTAACAGTTCCTAATAATTTACCAAATAATGGAAAATCAAAAATCTTAAAACCAGATACACTTGAAGTTGCATTAGTAAATACAGAACTCTTAAATGCAGTAGCCCAAGGAATAAAAGCTAAAACAGATAAAATACATAAGAACACAAATACAACAACTAAAGGCCAAATCTTATGTTTATCATTTATTTCACTTGGAATATATTCATTATTATCAGAATTAAATGAATCAATTCTTACAACAGAACTTGTTTTAGCAAAAGAATGATTGTTTTTTCTTGTATTTGATTTCCTTGTATTTGAAGTTTTCTTACTCCTACTAGATGAAGCATTTTTACTAGTCGAATTATTACGAGAATTAGTATTTTTAGAACTACTATTCTTTTTAGAAGAATTCTTATTATTATTACTATTCTTATTTGTCTTATTAATCTTTACTTTGTTATCTACTTTTTCTTCTTCATATTC
>CADCRC010000072.1 GCA_902803795.1 uncultured Erysipelotrichaceae bacterium
TTCTTTTTTAATTTATTTGCCTCATCCATATTACTTGGATAAACTTCAGTATCCATTTTAAATTTATTAAATATTTCTTCTACTTCATCAATCAATTTATCTGCTTGACTCATAGACATATATTTTGTTAAATCAGATTTGCCAAGTTTAGATATAAAATTTAATTTACCATCAGAAAAAGTACCTGCACCACCAAACCCAGATAAAATATTACAAGGTTTACAATTTCTACAAGCACCACCAAACTTATTCATAGGACAAACTCTATCTTTAATATTTTTTCCTTCATCAACAACAACAACTTTTAATTTAGGATTTTTTTCAATTAACTCATAAGCACAAAAAATCCCACTAGGTCCAGCACCTATTATTACTACATCGTTCATATCTACTCCTTTATTGCATTCAAAAACATCAATATTATATTATTTTGTATATATAATTTATCTTCAGGAATATACAAATTACCTTTTTCTTCAATCAATAAATTTCTATTAACTAAATCACTATAATCATACATATCATACAATTGTTTATTATATTTTTTATAAAATTTATCTAAACTAATACCACAACATTTTCTAAGATTCAACATAATTTCATACATTATTATACTATTTTTATCTAATATTTCAACATTTTTTACAAACTCTAAATTAAAATATTTATTTAAAGACCTAGTATTATCAATTCTTTTATTATTAATATATGAACTAGCTCCTAATCCTATACCATAATAATTTTCATTATTCCAATATACTAAATTATGACAAGATTCATAACCAAACTTACAAAAATTACTAATTTCATAATGAATAAAACCATTATTTTTCAAATAATCACATATATATTTATACATATCATAATCTATATCTTCATCAATAGGCTTTAAATTCATATTACCTATAATAGTATTTTTATTTATTTCCAAAGAATAAGTAGATATATGTTTTATATTTAAACTACATATAAATTCTAAATCTTTTTTTAAAATATCCATATTCTCACAAATAAGTGCATATATTAAATCAGCATTTATATTACTTATACCAATTTTATTAGAATAATTTATTAATTTAATTAACTTTTCTTTATCTAATTCTCTATTCATAAATAATAAATTATCTTTATTAATTGATTCAATTCCAATACTTATTCTATTAATTTTATATTTTTTAAATAAATCAAGTTTTTCATAAGATAAACTATCAGCATTAACCTCTATTGTATATTCATAATTCTTATTTAATTTACATTTACTTAATATTATAAACAATTTTTCCAATTCATTAATACTTAAAGTTGACGGAGTTCCACCTCCAATATATATAGTATTTAATATTTCGCTTTTATATTTATTTTTTAATTCAAATTCTAAAGTATCTAAATATTTATCAATATATTTTTTATCATAATATATTTTACAAAAATCACAATAAGAACATATTTTATTACAAAAAGGAATATGTACATATAAAGAACTAATACTATTTTTCATTCGTTTGTAATACAGCTAGAAATGCTTCTTGCGGTAATTCTACACTACCTATTTTTTTCATTTTCTTTTTACCCTCTTTTTGTTTTTCAAGAAGTTTTTTCTTTCTAGTTATATCTCCTCCATAACATTTAGCAAGCACATCTTTTCTTAATGCTTTAACTGTAGCTCTAGCTATAATCTTAGATCCAATAGCAGCCTGAATAGGAACTTCAAATAATTGTCTTGGCATTACATCTTTTAATTTTTCTACAACTTCTCTTCCTCTAGAATATGCAAAATCACTAAATACAATTGTAGACAAAGCATCAACAAGTTCTCCATTTAATAATATATCCATCTTAACAAGTCTAGATGTTTCATAATCTAATATTTCATAATCAAATGATGCATATCCTTTAGTAACAGATTTTAATCTATCAAAAAAGTCAAATATTATTTCAGATAAAGGCATTTTATATTCAATAGTAACCCTATTTGGATCAATATAATCCATATTAATAAACAAACCTCTTTTATCCTGACATAATTTCATAATATCACCAATATAATCTTTTGGTGTAAAAATACTAGTTTTAACAAAAGGTTCTTCTACTTCTCTAATTAATTCTTTTTTAGGCATCTTATATGGTGCATCTATCTCAATAATATCACCATTTGTCAAAACAACTTTATATATAACAGATGGAGCTGTTGCTATTAAATCAATATTAAATTCTCTTCTTATTCTCTCTTCAACTATCTCCATATGAAGTAATCCTAAAAATCCAACTCTAAAACCAAAACCTAAAGCAGCAGATGTCTCAGGTTCAAAAGATAAAGCTGCATCATTTAATTTTAATTTATCAA
>CADCRC010000073.1 GCA_902803795.1 uncultured Erysipelotrichaceae bacterium
CAAGGAGGGTTGATAAATGAAAAAAAGTTATCCTTATTTAAGTGATATACGTTTTTTATAGGAAATAATTAATAATATAAATACGGTTTATTATGTTAAAATTAATATTTTAAATTGGGATGAACAAGTTATTAGAGATATTACTGGCAAAGTTACCAATTCTTTAAATATAAATATAGATGGAAAAAGTGCGGTTAGGCGTACAGCTAATATTTCTTTTCTTATTGAAGAAAATGATGCTGACGTAACATCTTTATTAGAATTAAATAAAAAAATTTATTTATAGATAGGTCAAAAAAATCCTAGTTTAAAATATAGTGCATTTCCTATTTTATGGTTTCCTATGGGGCTATTTATAATAACAGGGATATCTTTTTCTCATAATTTATCAAATATTACGGCAACTTTAAACTTAAAAGATAAGATGTGTTTATTGAATGGATAGTGCGGCGGTGTACTGCCCGCCGCAACTGTATTTGATAATTATGAAATGCAAGATGATAATGGATAGATAAATATAATACGTCCAACTATATATCAAATTATTACAGAATTAGTAAATCATTTTGGCGGATAGCAATTAGGTAGAATTATAATTTCTGATATAGATACTAGAATAAAACAAACAATGGAATGGAATGGGCCAGTTCCTTTATATGTTTTAAAAGGAAGCTCACAGGGAGGATATTATTTTACAACAAGTGGGTAGGATGATATTAGAAAAGCGGGAGCCGGTTATGTGAGATAGAAAGGTTCTCCGTTTGAAGCAGGTTCTAATGTTGGTTTTATTTTAACGGATTTTTCTTATCCAGGAGATTTAATTGGAAATCCTGGAGACACAGTAGTAACTATTTTAGATAAAATAAAAAATACATTAGGAAATTATGAATATTTTTATGATGTATAGGGGAATTTTAGATTCCAAGAAATAAAGAATTACTTAAATAATAGTTAGAGTAAGTATATTTTAGAATGTTTAGGTAATATTAATAGAGAGCCTTCTATATTTGTACCAGAATATTTACAATTTAAATCAATAGGTGAGGCGTATTTATTACAAAGAACTAATGGTAAGGCGGTCTTTAGTTTTAAGAAAAATAATAATGTAGTTACTTCTTATTCAAATACTCCACAAATTCAAAATATAAAGAATGATTATATTATATGGGGTTTAAGAAAAAGCGGCGGGTCTAATAATGATTATCCTATTCGTTATCATTTGGCTATTGATAGTAAGCCTCAAATTGGTAATACATATAAAGTTGTAAAATATGTAGATTTATAGGATGAATCTTTAGAAAAATGGTATAAACCTTTAAAATTCATGGGAGATAATACAAAAGGAATTTTTGGGGTTATATATTATGATGAAACAAATAATAAATATTATATCTGGAAGAAAGAAAATAATCTTTCAAAATATGTTGAAATATCAGATGCTCAAATTTTTACTATTACAACAAAAGACTGGAGAACGGAATTATATCTTCAGGGTGTTATCGCGGAACCTACTGGAGTAGATAGTAATTTTTATTATCCTGAATTAAAGGCAGAATGGCCTAAGATTTATGATATTTAGCATGGTAAATTTAGAGATGAAATTTTTGATAATACTATGAATATGGATTATTATTTAGATTTTATTAATCCTGTAACTGAGAAATTAAAAAGAATTTCAGTTGAAAATATAGGTCGCCGCACTTAGATTTTAAATAAAAATAGTGATGTTAATTGTGTATTTGAACCATATATTCCAGATGTTGTTTTGATTAAATTAGATTATTCTACTGAACCTAATTCTCAATAGACAGATATGAAAAAATTAAGAGAAGAATGTGAAGAAAGAAGTTTAAATTATTGTCAAGTGAATGAAGATATTTATGATTATTTAGTACCTGGGAGGCTATTAAATTCGGGGTATTAGGAAGTAAAACAGGTTTTTAATCAATATATTAATTATAGTGAAAATATTAGTTTACAAACGTTGCCTATTTTCTTTTTAGAGCCTAATACTTGTATTGAAATATAGGATAAAGATACTCAAATATCTGGAAATTATATGATTAATTCGCTTTCTATTTCTCTTGATTCTTTATCTATTAATGCAAATAAAGTAATAAGTAGAAATATGTAATAATTAAGAAAGGAGATATAAAAAGTGGCAAATGTAATTAAAAATATAAAAATAAGAGATGCAAATGGTACTGTTGGTGCAGCTATACCTATTGCAGTAAATGCTAGTAATGTTTATTATAGTAATAATAAAACAGCACAAGAACTTTATGCTAGTGTAGTTGATATAGGTGAAATAGCTCAGACTTTTGTTCAATCAGAGCCTTATTCTAAAGGAGCTTATGTTTATAATCCTAACGATCGTAAAATATATAAAC
>CADCRC010000074.1 GCA_902803795.1 uncultured Erysipelotrichaceae bacterium
AATAATTTACTATTGATTTTTTACTACTATCTAACTTTATGTATTGCATTACTATAATCACGTTCATCAACTTGTTCATCTATAAGTTTATCTATAAGCTCAACTAATTTATTTTGTTCATCATAAGAAACAGACGAAATATACATTTGTACAACTCTTGCATCATCATACCTTCTAAGTGTTTCATTAAAATGATCATATTGTTTTTTATTAGATGTAGAAACAAATGTAGTTATTATACCAGTAGTAGTTACTCCACTAGGTTTAATTTTACCATTATCAGTATCATACACACTCAAACCAGAAATAACAGGAATACCTGTTAATGATAAACAACCAGTCAAATTACTTAATGAATCTAATAACATACTTTTTCCTCCTTCGTATTATATCGAATTTTATCATGCTCAATCATATTCTTAATTTGTAATAATTTTTCTCTAGAATCTATATTTTTAATTAAATTAGTTATATCTTCAAAAGATAACATATCATTTTTCTCATTAATTTTTTCACTTATTAATTCTATTGCTTCTTCATTTTCTTCAACATATTTTTGTTGTTGTCTTAATTGCTTCTTTATTAATTTATCCTTCACTATTTCAAGTCTAGTTAAATTATAATTTTGTAAATTTATACATTCAAAATTAATAATTAAACTAAAAGTCTCACCTACAAAAAAAACACCACCTACAACAGGATTTATAAAAGAAATACCAACAAATAAAGGAATACATACTAAATTTTTCTTAAACAGTCTCTCATGAATTTTCTTATTCCATTTCAAATAATCAATTATTTCAAGAGGATTCTCATTATCCATATGATAATTTGCATTCATCCTTTTATTTAATTGTTTATGAAAAAGCATTTTTTTACAAATAAAATCTTTTGAAATTCTTTCTTTATCTTCTATAGATTTTACTTTATTCAAACTTTTCTTTTTAAAATAGTCACTAATTTTATCATAAGATCTTAATAAGAAAGGTGTAAATTTACTTTCAAACTTATACTTAACTCTTTCAATATTAAGTACAATCTTCTTAAATCTCAATGCACCCAATTTCTCATATTTTTTTAAGTCTTTTTTCTTTTGAATTATATCAAATTTATTATCCACAAGTATTTCCCCCTTTAAAATACTAGTATAATATATCTCAATAGTTGCTATATTATACCATTTTTTAGGCATAATGTCAAATTGACACAAAAAAAACATAAACTATATCTGAATATAAAAACCCCATTTCTATTTTCAAGAAACAGGGTTCACATCAATATAAAAGTCTACTTAGATAACTCATCACAAATTAAATTAGATATTTCAGTAGCATCATCAACAGGTAAACCAGCGATTAATTTTGCTTGAGAATAAAGTATTTTTGTATATTTTTCAAAATCTTTTTCTGATTCTTTATATAATTTTTTTAACTTTTTAGATATAGGATGTTTATCATTAATTTCTAATATCTTATCAGCTTTCATACCCATAGAATTTGGCATAGAATCAAATACTTTTTGCATTTCAATAGATACTTCACCTTTAGTTGTTAAACAAACAGGATATGTTTTTAATCTATTAGTAAACTTAACTTCAGAAACATCAGAAATAATATCTTTCATCTTTGACAACAAATCTTTATTCTTATCATTAGATTCCTTTATTTTTTCTTTTTCTTCTTCACTTTCTAAATCAAGCTCATCTTTTTCAATATTAACAAAACTCTTACCTTCATACTCTCTTAAAGCAGATATTGCAAATTCATCAACATAATCCGTTAAAAGTAATATATCATATTCTTTTTCTTTAACTAGTTCAACTTGAGGCATATTTCTAACCTTTTCAAGTGATTCACCAGTAGCATAATATATTTTTTCTTGTTTTTCTTTCATAGAATCAACATATTCTTTAAGAGTAATTAATTTATCTTCATTATTAGAATAAAACATAATTAAATCTTGAACTTTTTCCTTATCCATACCATAGTTATTATAAACACCATATTTTAACTGAGTACCAAATGATTTAAAAAATGAAATATACGTATCTCTATCATTATCAAGCATATCTTTTAATTCATTTTTAATTTTAGTTTCTATGTTTTTAGCTATTAATTTTAAATTCTTAGATTCTTGTAATGACTCTCTAGAAATATTTAATGGAAGATCTTCAGTATCAACAACACCTTTAACAAAACTAAAATAATCAGGTAATAAATTAGCGCATTTTTCCATAATCATAACACCATTACAATATATGCTTAATCCTTTTTCATACTCTTTAGAATAAAAATCATAAGGTGCATGACTAGGTATAAACAATAACGCCTTATAAGATGTTATACCTTCAACAGAAGAAGTAATTACCTTTAATGGTTTATCATAATCACTAAATTTATTCATATAAAAATTATTATAGTCTTCTTCTTTAACATCATTTTTATTCTTTTTCCAAATAGGAATCATAGAATTCAAGACTTCAATTTCTTTAACTTTTTCATATTCTGGTTTAGCATCTTTATCTTTTTTCTTCTTGCTATCTTCTTTTAAATGCTCATGAACAACTTCCATTTTAATTGGAAATGATACATAATCAGAATACTTCTTAATTAAATCTTTTATTTCATATTCATCTAAATATTTAGAATATTCAAATTCATCATCATCATTTTTTAAATGTAACTTAATAGTAGTACCATTATCTTTTATATTATTCTTTTTTATAGTATACCCATCTACACCTTCAGACTCCCAAGAATAGCCTACTTCACTATCTATTGACTTACTTTCTACTTCAATCTTATCAGACACCATAAATGCAGAATAAAATCCAACACCAAATTGACCAATAATATTCTTTTTTTCTTCTTCACTCATAGTCTCTTTAAAAGATAAACTACCACTTTTCGCAATTGTTCCTAAATTATCTTCTAATTCATCTTTAGTCATACCTATTCCATTATCAGAAATAGTAATTTCTCTTGCATCTTTATCATAAGCAATATTAATCTCTAAATCTTCTTTATTTATATTTAAATCTTTATTTGTCAAAGATTTATAATATAATTTATCTAAAGCATCAGAAGCATTAGATACAAGTTCTCTTAAAAATATATCTTTATTAGTATAAATTGAATTAATCATTAAATCTAACAATCTCTTAGATTCTGATTTAAATTCTTTTTTTTCCATAATTTTTTTCATCTCCTAACAACTATATTTAAACACTATTTTTAGCACTTGTCAAGTTATAGTGCTAATTAATTTATAATAAACAAAAAAAAGTAGAATTATCTAATCGAATGATATAGATTCTCTACTTCATTTTCATCAAAATCATCATTTTCTATTGAATTAACAATTCTCGCTTTATCTATTTTATTTTTAGACATTTCAATATCATCTTCATCAAAGAAATCATCAAAATCAGAATTACTCATAAATTCACTTTCATTCTCTAAATCAACAATATTATATTTTTCATTGTTTTGTTCTTTTTTATCTTCTACCTTTTCTTTATTTTGTTCTTTTCTATCTTCAACTTTTTCTTTATTTTGTTCTTTTTTATCTTCAACTATTTCTTCATTAATATCTTCAAACATTTTTTCTTCTTCATTAACATCATTAATTATTCTTTCTAAATCATCAAAACTAAGTTGTCCATCTATTACTTTATCTTCATCTTTTGTTTCTAAATCATCCAAACTATTTTCATCATATAAATCAAAATGTTGCTGCACTTCTAAAGGTTCAACAAATTCTTCTTCAACATTTTCCGTATCATTTACAATAGAATCTTCATTATTTTCAGAATCATAAATAATATCATCATCTATTTCAGAAGAAACTTGTCTATAACTGCCTAAATCTATATCTTCATTAAAATAGTTATCTATTTCTACATCATTTTCATTATCTTCAATAATACTATCAAAGTTATTATTAGTCTCTTCTAAATCTACATTTTCTTTTTCATTATTAATACTATTTATAACACTATCTATATCATTTATATCATTATCTATATCACTTATATTATTTTCAAAATCTAAATCATTATTAATATCTTTATCATTAACATCTACATCATTAATTTCATCAACAGTATTATCTTCACTTTTAATATCAGCTTCAATATCTAAATTAATATCAATATCATTTTCATTAATATCTTCATTCTTTATATTATTAATAACATTATCAATTTCATCTATCTCACTATCAATTACATATTTATCTTCATTAGTTAAGTCATTATCGTTATTTAAGAAATCATCTATTTGATCATCAATATCAATAAAATCATCTTCATTAACATTTCTATATTCTTCTTTAATTTGTTCTAATTGTTTTTCTATTTCATTAATTCTATCAATATTTAGTAACTCATCAACATTTTGATTATTCTTATAATTATCAATATCATTTTCTTCTTTTATTTTTTCTTCTTTTTTATTAATCTGTTTCTTATTATCTATATCAATTTTTATATTATTCTCAACAATTTTATTTTCATTACTAATTCTATTTTCATTGCTTTTTTCTTTTATATCTTCTTTATCATCATAAATTTTATTATGTTTTAAATTATACTCTTTTATTTTCCTATCATATTCATCTTTTAAAGAATCATCAACTATATATATAGAAGGATCAATTTCTTCATCATATTCTTCATTAACACTATTTTTTTCAACCGATTTAACTTTATTATTAATACTAATATTACTTTTTGCTCTATATCTATTACTAATAATATTCTCTTCATCTAAAACTTTATTATTAACATTTACTTTATCATTATTTTCTTCTTTTATATTAACCTTATTATTAACTATAATAGTATCTTTATCATCATCTATTTTATAATTATCATTATCCTTATTTATATCATTAAACGTTTCAATAATTAACTTCTTTTCATCTAATTTATTAATTTGATATACTCTAACAACTTTATATATAATTAAAAATAATATCCAAAATATAAATAAAGTACTAGATAAATTAATTAAAGCTCTTATATTATAATTACCATATACTTCTTTTTGATCAAATACATTTATATCTTTATTATATATAATATCTAAAATCAAAACAAATATGTAATTATATATACAATAAAACACTATATTAATTTTTTTAATAATTAAATTAATATTCTTACTATTTATACTTATAAACATAGCAATATTTAATATTATCAAAGATGCAAAATAAACAGCAAAATTAGGAAAAAATAATACAATAAACAAATTATCCATCATATAATCAAATATATCAAAAATATATTGATGATATACAATTAATACAAATAAAGATATAAAAAATACAGAAGCTAAATATAAATTTTTTATTTTTATAAATGATTTATGTTTACGACTTCTATATCTAATAAAAAGTAAAAACAACAAGAAAATAATTAAAACAACAAACATTTGTGAAGTAAACATCACACTAAAAAAAACAGAAATACTATCAAAAATATTTACATTTTTCATTTACTTCACACCCCCTTTATTTTTTAAATTTGATTGTTTTCTATTTCAAATATATAAACAGTCTGTGTCGTAGAATCATCATTTGTACAAGTAATTAAAGTAAGTATATTTTTAGTAGATGATCTATATATAGTAACATTACCTGTTTTATCCTGCTTATATACATTAACAAGTCTATATGTATAATTATTGTTTTTATATGAAACTTGAGCTATATCTCCTAAACCAAGTCTATATAATTCATTAAAAAATGCTTTCCAGCCCGTTCCTGAATGACCTATTATAATAAGATTACCATTTTTAACATCTGGATAATCAGACTCCTGCATAACAGTAATATTCGCCTCTATATTATTTAGTGAAGACTCTTTAGAATAAAAGCCTTTATTAAAATTAATCTTTGGTATTGCTAAAAAACCAATATATGTATCTGTATTGAAGGACTCTTCTACTCTTTCTTCTTTACTTATATCATCATATTCAATAAGAACATTTTGTTCTATAATATCATCTTTCTTATTTTCTTCATCTATATTCTTATTATTCTCACTATAAAATTGACTAGACATATAGTCATAAGCATAAGATTTCTTAGAAAGAAAATAATTGGATAAAATAAGAGTAACACCAAATAATATAATTATAGAAGCAATAACTGCAGATTTACTTGAAGTATCTAACGAATACTTTTTGTAATTTTTCACGATTTAAATACCCAATCCCAAAAAATATAATTAATAATCCAAATATAATTGTAATAATATCACTAGTAGCAGTATCAGGAACATTTATATTTTGTTGAGGAACAACATTAGCTACCTGTTGTTTTAAATTTTCAATATTGATTTGAAACGAAGTATGATCTTTATCTATAGTAAACGATTTAACTTCATTTGCTTTTATATATCCATCTGGTGCACTCTCTTCTTCAATAGTATATGTTCCATAAGATAAATTATTTATAACATAACTTTGTTCTGTAGAAGTAAATTTTTCTACAACATTACCACTAGAATCTTTAATTACAATAACAGCTCCAGAAAGCAAATTACCCGTTTCTTTATCTATTTTAGATATAGTAACAACATTATTCATTAATTGATTATGTATTTTAATATCAAATTTTTTATGTTCATTATCTATAGTAAAAGTAGTAACCTTATCATTTAATTGATATCCACTTGGAGCAACATCTTCAACAATAGTATATGTACCATTTGGTAAATTCTTAAATACATGTGCATTTGCAGTAGTAGTCCAAGAAGAAATAACTTTCCCATCATGACCCTTAAGTGATAATTTAGCACCAGCTAAAGGACTAGATGTATCTTTATCAAGTTTAATAATAGAAACATAAGAACTTGAAATAGTAAACACATTTGAAGAAGAAACTTTTTTAGTGATTTTATATAATTTAGTAACATTTTGCATAGAAGCATTATCAGGTTGATACTCATAAGCATGAAAATTACTTTGACTAGTTGTAGCTATAACTTTTATATCTAAACTTGAAGTGTTAACAGCAGATACAGGAATTCTAATATAAAAACTCTCATCTTTACTAAAAGAAGTTTTACTATTAAAATTAGAATCAACAATTAAACTACCATTAGGAGCTCCTTCTAAATTAACTGAATAATCAGAAATAGCATTATTTAATTTAATTAACTGTGAAACATAATATTTACCTTCTTTATCAATAGTTAAACTATTAGATGAAGAAGAAACACTTATTTCAACATCTTTTTGCTGTTTATAAGAGATAGCTTTATTAACCAAATTTTGAATAATAGGTCTTAAATTATAATTATCTGCACCAGTAGTTTTAAAGGCAGATGATAGATTACTAGTTCCTTTAGTAGAATCTAAATACCACCATATAGCAGATTGAGTTATATAATAATCTAATTTATCATTATTTTTAAAACTAACATATGGAAACCCATTTCTTAATATATATACAATTCCTTTATCATTTTCGCCAACAAACTTAGCATTTGTATTTCTAGCGGTTTGCAAATTATTATTAACACAATATAAAAATCTACCATTACTTTCTTGCTTTACAGAAAATCTAGTATTAGCAACATATCCATCTAAAGCAGTAGATTCACCAATAGTAATAGTTGATGTATCTGCATTAACATTTAATAAAACAAATAAAAATACAAAACATCCAAACAAAAACTTGAAAACATTTTTTATTTTCATAAATACTCCCCCTTAAATTGGCAATATTATATCACATATATATCAAAAAAGCAAATATTACCTTATCTTATAAGGATTTTTCTCAGTGCCTTTTCCAGATTTATATAAAACTTTACCATTCAACAAAATAGTTGGTCTAATATTTGCATACGATGCAGCAGACTTAGCTTCAATATTTCCATTTCTTTGTGAAAAATATACACTATATGAATCACTAGCAGCTCCAGTTAAAGTCCAAAATTCATAACCAACAGCTAAATAATTATAGTTTTGACACTCTTTAGATGTAATTGTTTTACATCCAGGATCAATAGAAGCAGTAACATAATCAGATACAGTAATCAATCCTATCATTTGATTATCTAATCTTACTTTACATTCATCAGAATTATTTTTTATTTCTGAATTACTATCTTTCCTACCAACACATAAAGTAAACGGAACTAAATATGTCTTATATTTACTAGTAATAATAGGCTTCATCTTATTTCTAGCACTTTTTATACCATTATTATAAAAATCTACAACTTTTTCCTTAATTCTACTCTTAGAATAATCATTATATCCAGAAGAATAATTTTTATCACTATTAAACCTATCATCCCAACTGGTAGAATAACCAATTTTATCAGCAGAAATCAACAATAGATTACCTTGACTTGTAATCTTAACAATTCTCCATAAATAATCACCCATTTTAACATAATTATTTACATTTTCACCTCTAAAAATATAATTACCAGATTTTAATTCATAATAAAGACCATCACCATTAGTAACTACTTGATTAGAATTTGTAACCATATTAGAGAATGATGTAGTTGAATAATCAGCTCCACAATCAAGAAAAGGAATATACATATACCCAGTATAAGTCTTTTCAACAGTAATATAAGCATTATTACATATCTTACCATCAATTTCATACTCATCTAAAGTTTTAAAATAATCTTCATCAACTAAAGTTGCATAATCAACTTGAGAAGTACTACCCACATCAACAGGTAATAAATCAGAATGATCAGAATAATATTTTTTAGTAGCATTTATAAGCATATCTTCTATATCAGAATATTTATAAGTTCTTGGAATTAATAAACTTGGAATAATTAATATAAGCATAAATACAACCATAACAATAATAAATATTACTAAAAATTTTAATATTTTTTTAATAAAATCTTTATTAGTATTTGTATCATCTACAATTTCTTCATTAATATCTTCAACTTCTCTATTTATTTCATCTTCATCTATTTCTTTAACTACTTTTTTTTCTTGATCATTCATTTTAATCACTCCTAATTTTCAAAAAAATCATCGAAGAAACCTTCATCATTATCATCATCTAAATTATTTAATGAATTTACATTTTTATTATCATCATCAATAGTCTCTTCTAATTTTGTCAATTTTAAATCATTACTTTCGACAGCATTATTATCACTAACAATACTAGCCTCTGAAATTGGTTTACTTTCAACAATAGGTTTATAATCCTCTCTGCTTTCTTTAATTTGAGACTCTTTAATATCTTGTTGTTTTGCTTTTTCTAAAGCCTCTTCTTTTTCAAGTTCAGCAATTCTAGCATCTATCTTCTTGACAAGTTCATCTACATCAAAATCATCATCATCATCTTCTTCTGAATCAAAAGAAAATGATGGAATTTGAGGTTTTGAAGGAAATTCATGAGGACTTTGTAATCCAGATAATGAAGTACCTGTCATAGAATCAGATGAAGGAACATTAGATGTTAAAAATGGAGAATTACCAACAAAAGGCAATGAAGTCTTTCTATCAGACATATCAAGTTTATAACTATCATTATCATTTTGTTGATTCATCATTTCAAGTAATTTTTTCTTCTTTTGATCTTTTACAAATTCTTTTATATCAAATGTTTTAACAGGCTTTTTTTCTCTCCTAGGATATCCAGCTTTAGGATACTTTTTACCCCAATTCAATTTATAATATGGAGTCATGCTAGTCTTAAAAGGCTGAAGTCTCATACGCATAACAATAATATCAAATAATTTCATACGTTGAAGATCTGATACAGTAACAAGAGGAGTAGATGCAGTCTTATCATCTTTTTTAGATTTAACTTCACCACACATCTTAGAAATTTCTTCTAACGCTTTAAGTTCAGAAGTAATAAGATAAATTATATTACCACAGTTACCTCTAATTGTTTCAGCATCTTCTTTACCATATACATCATCTAATTGTGCAAAATTCTGAACAATCATTGTAAATCTCATTTTACGAGAACGTGCAGCAGTAATCATAGTAGTAACATCTTTTAATGGTGGCATATTTGCAAACTCATCAAGTAAGAAATTAGTTCTAACTGGAAGTTTTCCACCATTTGACTGAGCAACTCTAATTAAAGTTTCATATATTTGTTTAAGTAATATTGTTACAAGCGAATGATATGTCTTCTTTTCATCCTGAACTACAATAAATACAGCAGTTGGTCTCTTACCGATAGATTCCAAATCAATATCAGAATGAGATAACATTTCACTTAAATTCTCACGTGAAGCAAACAATTTAACTTTTTCTTTAAAAACAGACAAAATAGAACCCTTAGTTTCATTTGGAGCCATAATAGTACTTGATGCATCAACAACCGCAGCACTTGAAGGATCTTTTGCATTAAAATATTCTTTAATATAAGTTGAACCTCCAAATTTTTCTTCTCCTACCGTTGTTACTAAATTAATACTATTAATATTAACTTCCTCAGGTTTAGCATCCTCAAATAATCCCAATGCAACACCTGCAAAATAATCAGCAGAAGTTTTTTCCCAAAAAGGATCAGCATTCTTATTAGAATCATCATACAAAATATTTAAAGCTAAATCATCTAAAAGTTCTATTGCTTTATCTTGATTTCCAGATTTATACATCTGATAAGGTAAAGTTAGAGGATTCCAAGCACTTCCTCTTTGTGGATCTCTAAAATTTAATATCAAAACCTGATAACCTCTAGCTCTTAACATATTAGAAGTT
Organism: uncultured Erysipelotrichaceae bacterium; assembly: GCA_902803795.1. Taxonomy (GTDB): domain Bacteria; phylum Bacillota_I; class Bacilli_A; order RF39; family UBA660; genus RUG14903. The sequence goes on from CADCRC010000074.1 coordinate 10,728, forward strand.
GCTTCATAAATTTCACCCTTAGGATCTGTTATAATCATAGACTCTCTTGCCTTACATAATGAATGAACCATAGGAAAAATAACACATTGAGTTTTACCAGAACCAGTTGCACCAATAACAAGAGTATGATATTCTCCATTATCAACCCACATTTCTTTAGAATTTAAAATTAATGGAACTCCCGCTTCCTTAGCATTTTGCGATGTTATAGGAACACATGAAAGTTCATTCTTCATCTCAGACTCTTTTGCCCAACGAGAATAACCCTTAGTCTTTTTTGTAGTAGTAAAACCAACACCTTCTTCAAGTTCAAAAATATAAGATTTCATACTAAACAATAAAACAATAAGTACAGCAAAATAAATAATAATAGTATATATAAAATTAGGATAAGCTAAAGCAATAAAAAAATTTAAAAAAGCAAATTCCCCGGTTTTAGACAAACTAAAAAAATTTGACATAGCAATACATATTGCAAAAAATAAAACAATACAAACTATAACAAATATCTTAAAATCATCAGAATCAACACTAATTTTTAATTTCATAAATCCCTCTCAATTCAATAATTATATTATACCATTATAATAATAAAATCAATAATAAGGACTATCATCCTCTTCTTCTTCCTCTTTATTTTCTACATCATTTTCATCTATTCCAGCATAATCATAATATTCATCTAAATAATCATATACATCCTCTGCCATAGATTTATATGATTCAGAATTTTTATCAGGAACAAATTTTGGAAAAACATATCTTACAAGATTACTCTTAATTGACTCTTTTTCAACAACTTTACCATAATACATCAAATCAACCATATTTTCAAGAACATCATAAGTCATCTCATCATAATCATAAAAATTATTATTTTCATGAATAATATGATATACAGCACCTATTTCAGTAGGACTTACTATATAACCCTTAGAATAAAATTCTCTTTTTATAACAGCAACCCTATCATAAAATCTCTGAGCATCATCACTAGTCATAGTCTTATCACTATATTCATAATCACCTGTATTTTCATCAGCAGAACTACTAGGGCCAGCAATATCTTCATAACTCGCAATATCACTAGAAAGAGAAGCAGTAATAACAATAAATATTAAAAAAATCAAAATAAAAATAATAACAAATGAAATAATTGCAACTTTAACAGAAAAAGGAAGTTTACCAAACAAATCACCACTAAAATCTAATAAACCTTTCCCATTTGTAGTTTTTCTAGAATCATATGAAGAACTATCACTAACAATACTCTTATCTCTTTTAGCTTCATCTTTTTCAGAATCCTGATTTTTCTTATCATCATTATTACCACCCAATAAACTTTGATTATTGATATTAGGATTATTTCTTTTATTTTTAATATCATTCAAATTATTTTTAAAATCATTTAATTTCTTGAAAGGTTTAGCTATTCTACTATCCTTTAATAATCTTTTACCTACATTTTCTTGTCCAGGTTTTTTTATATTTTTAGAATTATTAGGTATATTTTTTTTACTAGGATTATTATATTTATCATTAGCTATATTTTTTCTTTTCACATATTCTTTTTCTTTAGGATGTTTTTTAAATAAGTCATTATTATTAGATTCATTCAAATCTTTTATATAATCTTCATTAATAGAATTATCAGTATCATCTTTCTTATTAACATCACCAGTATTTAAAACAGTACCATCTTTAAAATTATTATTACCTATATCATAATTATTGACATTATTGACATTATTGACATTATTAATATTACTAGATTTAATATCATTATTACCTCGATCAGATAAATTATTACGTCTACTAGAATAACCATTTTTTTTATTTTTAACATTTTTAGTTTTATTAGGTATATCATTACCTAACTTTTCAATTTTTTTACCATTATTAATATTATCTACAATTCTTTTTTCATGAATATTATTATTAAAATCAGATTCCACAGCAGAATCTTTTAAAACATTAAAAGAATTTAATCTATTAATAGTATTTAAGCTTTTAATTTCATTCTTTTTATTTTTATCTTCAGGCATCTATATCACCTAACATTCTTAAAAAATTATAATCCTCCACCTCTACCAAATGAATCTAATTCATCATTAGTAACAGTAACATTTATTCTCATTCTACGATTACCACACACAAATAAAGCCTCACCCTGAGAATATCTCTTTATTGATTCCTTCTCACTTTCATTTAAATCAACAAGTTGAGACAAATCTTCAACTGCTTGTTTTCTTAATCCCATAACAAGATAGTAAGAAGAATTATCAAATATAGCCTTACCTTCAGTAATAACAGCCGGATCAGAAAAATCTGAAGGTTGTTGCGTAATAATAATTGTACCAGTATTGTATTTTCTAGCACGTCTCTGAACCTGAGCTAAAAACTCAGCACCAAGCCTATTATTAGAGCCAAGTAAAACATGTGCCTCATCAACCATCAATACCGTATCAACACTATAATCTAAACATAATCCCCAAGCATATTTTAATACATTAAAGAATAACGCATTTTTAATTGTAGTATCTGAATTCATTAATTCTTTAATATTAAATACCATAAAATCACTATCTTTAGATAATGTAGTATGTCCATCAAAATAAAATCTTAATTCTTTAGTAATTGGTCTTACTTTTAATTCTAATCTTTCTAAAATATCTCTTTCCTGAGTATGATCAGTAATAGACAATAATCTACCTTTTATAGTTGCATAAACATCAGAAAATGTAGGATAATCTTGGGATGTAAAATTAGAAAAATCAGTTTCAAAATCAATACCAAATCTCTTATATGTATCTTGAACAACTTCAGAAAACATAGTTAAAACATCCTCTTCTATAGAAGGATCATAATATTTCATAAATGCTTTTAAAAACTGCAATGTACGAGTAAGAACAGTATAACCTAATCCCTGTCTTATTTCATCTTCATCTGAATCTATTACAATTTCAAGTGGATTAATTAAGCCAAAACTACCACCTTTACCAATATCAATTGTGTCTCCACCAAAAGCATTAGTAATATCTCTAAACTCATCTTCTGGATCTATTATAACAATTTGACAACCATTTCTAATATGACTTCTTAAAAGAAGTTTAGCAGCAGTAGATTTACCAGAACCAGAAGTACCAAGAACAATCATATTTGCATTATTTCTATTATTTTCTTTACGAATTTTATATAAAAACTGATTAAATAAAATTACACCACCAGAAAAATCAACACCAAGTAAAGTAGATAAACCAGGATCTTTTAAACTATCAAAAATAAATGGATACATCGCAGCTATAGTAACTGACGGAATAGGAGTACCTATCCTATCTTCAATATCTTGTGAAGGAAAAATAGGAAGAATAGATTTTAATGCCTTTTCTTGTTCAAACCTCAATGAAACCGCACGAAGCTCCATAGCATCTAAATAGTTTTTAACATTTACTTTCTTCATTTCAAGTTCTTCTTTAGTATCAGCAGTAATCATAATATGCATTTGAAAATCAAATACACGAGCCTGACTTGAAGCAACCATAGAAGTAAAATATTCTAAACTTTC
>CADCRC010000075.1 GCA_902803795.1 uncultured Erysipelotrichaceae bacterium
ATAATAATACTCAAATTCTTTCTTCTTTAAATGAAGTAAAAGATGATGTTTTTAACAATTCAATTCCTATACAAACCTTAGATAAATTATAATTTTTATTTATAAAATATTAGTATATATATTAATAAAAGGGTATTAATTTAATTTATTAATACTCTTTTATTATATTGTTCTTATTTAATAATAATTCTGGTTGTTTTTCTTTTGTTTTTTTAATCATATATTTATTAATTTCGTAATCTATGTTATTTGTTTTAATTTTAAATTTTTTTCTTGAAAAATCTAATGATAATATGTTTCTATTTTCAAGATAGACTTCATTCCATTCATGTGATTTTTTTTCCTGATATCCACTGACTAAAAAGCATGGTACGTTCATATAATAATTATTTAATAATATTTTAAGAAGTCTTGCTTGTCCTTCATATACTGCAATCCTTTTATAATATGCATTTATTGGGTTTTGTGAATCTTCTCTATTACATTTTATTGTTCCATCTGAATTACAAGCATCAAAATCATACATTATGTTTTTTTTACACCATTCAAATGCATATCTTGCCTTAATACTGTTTTTTGAATATTTTATATAGTTAGGTAAATAATTATAAAAGTCAAATGCTATTTTTCTTATTTGACATATCCTTTTTTTAGAAAAATATGTCATACTATTGACTTGTTTCCTAAATTCTTCATCATCTTTGTTTAATAAGTTCCATTCTAAATATGAGATTTTTTTATTATTATCTTCATGATTTGTTTTTTTGTTAAATAACGAACTTATTTTTATATTATTTGGTAAATTATTAAAGTCAATTTGTGCATTACTACTAAAAATGTTGTCACTTAAGTTTATTATTATATTTTTGTTTGTATAATTATTTCTATAAGAATCAAATGATATATTACATTCATCAATAGTATTATCTTTCATATCTATAATTATATTTATAGTATCTGGCATTGCATTTAAGTAATTAATAAATTCACTATCATAATATCCTTTTTTATTAATAACTAATGTATTGTTTTCAAATTTATAATATACATTTCTATTATCATACCATGTATTTTTGGTTGAATTATTATTGTTATCTTGACATTCATAACCACGTATATATCCTATTCTTTTTATTTTTTCTACTATATTCATCTTTTACCCCTTTCAAATTGATATTATTGTTTTTTGTATATTTTTTCATCATATTATTTAGATGTAACAATTTGTATATTATAAATATTATTTTTTAGTTAGATTCTTTATATTCTAATAATGTTCTTTTTTAGTGAAATTTATATATGTTTAATTTATTTATGATATGTATAGTTTTAATTAGTCATAACATTTCTTCATGAATTTATTTCTTTTATTATTTTTTCTTTTAATTATTCTTTGTTTGACATGTATTTCCTCACAAGTTATTATAATATCATAAAATAAAAAAGTTTCCACAAAATTGTGAAAAAATTATATTGGTTTTATTTGGTTTTTTTAGTATTATCTATAATTTTATATAAATATTCTATTTGTTCAGTATAGTATCTCCTATCTTCATATGCTTCTGTAACTTTATAACTATTTGAATTTTTATCATTTATTATTTCTTCACATATTATTAGTTCATTTTCTAGTTCTTGTAATTTTTCTAATTGTTTCTCATGACTTAATCCTCTTAAATAGCCGTATTTGTTTTCTGTGTAATTATCCATTTTACCTCCTAATTACTTATTTGTTTTATTTCTTCTCTATATTTATATATGTTTTTTGTATTTATTAAGTAGCACATCATTTCAAAACAGTTATCATAATATTTTTTTAATTTATAATTAGATAGATTGATGTATTTCTTGTCAATATTTCCAGTAATTCCCATTTTTGTAACTATGGTTTTTATACATGTAAAAATGCTACTATTATATGATTTATATCTATCTATATCAGTGATTATATAGTCATATATTTTATTTAATATTAATTTTTTCATTCTAATTCCATTATTATTTATATTTCTATATGATAACATTGCTTCATATATATCATCTGGAACTAGTTCTAATAAATCGTCATATACTAATCCTTTATTTAATATTATTACTTTATCATCCATGTCATATGCTTGATATCCAAATTTATCTAGTATAATAGGGATATTATGAAATAATACACTTTGACACATTGAATTAAATATAGTATTGTCATTATAATATTTTATTGATTCTATTAATAATTGTATATTTAATAAGAATTCTAATAAATTAATAAATGATTCTTCTGTTACTTTATTACTTTTAATACTTATTCCTATAAATTCTAAGTATGAATATAAATCTAAATAGGTTCCTCTATATTTCCATTTGTTAAATAAATATTTATCGATATAATCAAAATATGTATAACTCTTTTTATTAAATGATACGCATTTGCTAGATAATACTTTAATCATTTTTAAATATTCTTCCTTATATGTAGATTTACTATTTAAATTAAAAATAGATATTCTCATATTAACCACCTGTAATTATAGTATATCATTGTTTGGAACAAATAAAAAGATAGAATTAATTATGTAGTTTTTCTAATAATTTATTAATACCATTTTCTATTTCTTTGTATGCTGTTTCAAAGTCTCTTGTATACCATGGATCTAAAATATCTTTATCTAGAAGTGTTTTAATTTTGTTATTGTGGTCATCTACAATATATTTTAAATTTCTTATATTAGATTTTTCCATGCATATAATATAATCAAATTTTTCATAATCTTCTTTTTTAAACTTTCTTGCATAGTGAGTGTCAAATTCTATATTGTGTCTTTTTAGAAGTTCTTTAACAGGAGGATATATATCATTCCCATATTCTTCGTTTGATGTTCCTAGAGATGTAACATAAAATTTATCTTCTATTTTAAGTTTTTTTATTTTATCTTTAAATATATATTCTGCCATAGGACTTCTACATATGTTTCCTAAACATATAAAACATATTTTAATCATAATTGTCACCTTTTTCTATATTCATTTTTTATATTATATCATTAATTTATGTACTATGTTTTATAATTATACATATTAATTATAAGTTTATAATTTTAGTTATACAAAAACCCCGTTTCTTTGTTTAAGAAATGGAGTTCATATTCATTTTTGCTATTTTTTTAATAATAATGCAGTACTTATTTCTATTGTTATTAATAGAAGAATTGATATATAAAACATTATATTATTATCTTTTTTATTACTATCCACACTTGTGTGAGGTGGAATAATAACATCATTAGAAGTCACTGTTATTATTTCTTCTTTTTGTGGTTTATTTGCTATAGTAAATGTTGTTAATGAATAATTATAATCATTAAATAATACAAATAGTTCATGTTCTCCTTCATTTAGTGTATCTAAGTATTCTTTTTTTAAAGTAATAATTGTGCTACCTTCTTCAGAATCATAATATTTTGGTTCGACAAATTCATCATCTACATAAACTTCTCCACCATCTTTAAATAGATTGTATTCAGCATTAATTCTAAATCTGGCATCTGAATCGCTATCTATTGTATATGTTTGGTTTGATCCTTCTATTACTTCATATGGACCCTTTACAAATGCTGGTGCAATAGTATTGGGATTTTCTTCTGTTGATTCATATGCTGTAAAAGTATATTCTATATCAATTGATTGGAATATTACTGATATTTTGTTTTCCTCTTCATCAAATGCATACCATGCATCAAATACATATCCATCTGCTGGAACGGCTTTTACTTTGATTTCTGTGTTTGCAGGAACATGATATACACCTATTCCTTCATGTTTTCCACCACAAACATAATCATTTACATTTTCTCCTGTAATATTAAAGCATCCTGCTCCGTGTGCAATCATTGTTTTTATTGTAGCAATTCCTCTATGATCTAAGATAACCTCATCAGAGTATTCACTATAATTTTTTATGCCATCTGCATCATTTGCATATACTCTTACTACAAATTTTCTTATTTGACCTTTAGTAACTTCTTCTAAATGTTTTTCGGTTTCAAAATTTGGATTTGTAATATCATTTGAATATACTTGTGTATATTCATTATCTTTTTTTTCATATATTTCATATCCATCAATTAATAATAAATTATTATCTGTTCCTGTTAACCAATTGTCAAGATTTAAACTAAGTTCATATGAATATATGTCATTTTCAGATGATGTCATTTTAGCAAGTAATTCTGGTTTGTTATTTACTTCAACAGCATTAACACTGTTACATGTAAATAATATTATTATTGTTAATATTACAATAAATAATACTTTAAAAATATTTTTCATACCTTACCTCCCTTATTTATAGTATATCATTAATTATTTTTATATCAAACTTTTTTAATTTTATAGTTTAATAAT
>CADCRC010000076.1 GCA_902803795.1 uncultured Erysipelotrichaceae bacterium
GTGGTAATTCTGGTGGTTCTCAAACTACTGATAATACTTCAGGTAATGATTCTTCGACTGGAGGTAATGGAAATTCATCTGGTTCTGATTCTACTGGTGGTGGAACTTCTAATGATCCTGTTACTCCTTCTGGTGATGGAGGAAATTCATCTGGTGATGGTGGTTCAACTGGTTCTGATTCTACTGGTGGAGAAACACCTAATGATCCAGTTGTTCCTTCTGATGGTGGTAATTCTTCTGGTGGTGATGATTCAACAACTACTGATGGAGAACATTAGAATACAATTTGGTTTATACATGATAAAACATAATTTAAATAAGCATCATTATTAATATGGTGCTTTTTAAAATAAATGGAGGAAATATATGCAAAAAATTATGGATGGAAATGAAGCTTGTAGTTATGTTGCTTATAATTTTACTGAAGTTGCAGGAATATATCCAATAACTCCTGCTTCTCCTATGGCTGAAAATGTAGACAAATACGCAAGTGAAGGAAAAAAGAATTTTTGGGGTAATGTGGTTGATGTAGTACAAATGGAATCTGAGGCAGGTGCTGCTGGTATGGTACATGGTTCTTTGATTTCTGGTATTTTAACAAGTACTTTTACTGCTAGTCAAGGATTATTATTAATGATTCCAAATATGTATAAAATAGCTGGTGAAATGTTACCAGGAGTAATAAATGTTGCTGCTCGTTCTTTAGCAACACATGCTTTGTCTATTTTTGGAGATCATCAAGATATTTATGCTACTAGACAAACTGGATTTGCTATACTTGCAGAGTCTTCTGTACAGCAGGTTATGGATTTGACGAGTGTTGCATATTTGAGTGCAATTGAGTCAAGTTTGCCTTTTATTAATTTCTTTGATGGATTTAGAACAAGTCATGAATTAGATAAAGTTGATTTAATTGATTTGGATAAAGTTAAAGGTTTAATTAATGAAAAGAAACTTGAAGAATTTAGAAGTAGAGGATTAAATCCTCTTCATCCTAACATACATGGTACAAATCAAAATGGAGATATTTATTTTCAAGCAACTGAGGTTCGTAATAGATATTATGATGCTTTACCTGATACTGTTAATAAATATATGAAAAAAATAAATGAGATTACTCATAAAGATTATGCTCCATTTAATTATTATGGCTCTAGCTGTGCAACTAAAGTTATTATTGCGATGGGTTCTGTATGTGAGACTATTAGAGAGACTGTTGATTATATCAATAAAAATACTAAAGAAGAAGTTGGTATGATTGAAGTTCATTTATATAGACCATTTAGTGATAAATATTTATTAAAAGTATTACCAAAGACTGTAAAAAAAGTTGCTGTATTAGATAGAACAAAAGAGGCTGGTTCTTATGGAGAACCTTTATATTTAGATGTTACTCGTGTGTTTAAAGAACAAAATATTAATGTAGCTGTTTATGGAGGTAGATATGGGCTTTCTTCATTTAATACAACTGCAGGTATGATTAAAGGTGTTTTTGATTTTATTAGTACAAGGAATGCTCATTCTAATTTTACTGTTGGTATTGTAGATGATGTTACTAATTTATCTATTCCGTATGATAAATCATTTAAAATATCAAATGATGGTTATGAATTTTTAATATATGGTTATGGTAGTGATGGAATGGTTAGTGCATCTAAAGATATTATGAAAATAACTGGTGATAATTCTAATGCATATGTACAAGGATATTTTAATTATGATTCTAAAAAATCTGGTGGAATTACAATATCTAATTTAAGATTTGGTAAGAATCCTATACATTCTTCTTATTATGTTGAATTTGCTGATATGGTTGTTTGTACTAAAGATAATTATTTATCTAAATTAAATATGCTTGATAAAATAAAAAACAATGGAATTTTTATTATAAATACTTCTAAAAGTGATGAAGAGTTATTTAAGGTACTTAAGGAAAATGATAAGAGAATATTACAAAATAATAATGTAAAAATATATAAAATAGATGCGAATAAAATAGCTAATGAAGTTGGATTACCTGGTAAAATTAGTTCAATAATGGAAGTTATTATATTTAAATTAGGCCATCTTATAGATGTTAATTTTGCTATTGAAAAAATAGAAAAGAATTTAGTTGAAAAATTTAAAAATAAAGCAGGAGATATTGCAGGTAAGAATATTGAGGCAATTAATAGAGGTATTGATCAAATAAGTGAGGTAAAATTACCTAATGGTATTTATGAAGTTGATTTATCTACTCATAAGAATTTCTTTAAGTTAACTTCTTCTTTAGAAGGAGAAAATTTACCTGTAAGTTCATTTGTTGAATGCCAAGATGGAGGATTTAGACCTGCAACAACTAAAAAAGAAAAAAGAGATATTGCTGATTTTGTTCCTTGTTATAATAGTGAAAATTGTATTGGTTGTAATTTATGTAGTTTAGTTTGTCCTCATGCTGCTGTACGTCCATTTTTATTAGATGAAAATGAACAGATGGATGCTCCAGAGAGTCTTTCTTCTAAATTGAATCCTGCTAATATGCCTGATAAGATGTTGAAATCAACTATAGGAATTAGTATTCATGACTGTACTGGATGTAGTCTTTGTAGTGAGGTTTGTCCTGGTAAAGCTGGTAATAAAGCTCTTAACATGGTTAAAAAAGAAGAAGTTGATACTAAAGAAATCAATAGTGAAACTAAATATTTATTTAATGAGGTTAAACCTAAACAGATTGATAATAAAAATACAATTAGATTAAGTCAATTTGTACCTCCTAAATTTGAATTTTCTGGTGCTTGTGCTGGTTGTGGTGAGACACCTTATGTTAAATTATTAACTCAATTGTTTGGTGATAAACTTCAAATTGCTAATGCTACTGGATGTTCTTCTATTTATGGTGCTTCTGTTCCTTCTATGCCTTATAATGTTGCTTGGGCTAATTCATTATTTGAAGATAATGCTGAATTTGGATATGGTATGAAAATTGCAGATAATGCGATGAAGAAGAGAATATGTAATGTTATTGAAAATAATAAAGATTTAATTAAAAATTCTCAGAAAAGTATTTATAATGCTTATTTAGAAGATATTAATGATAATTCATCTAGAGCATTGTATGATATAGTTGATGAAAGAATAGAAGAATTATATAAATTAAAAGATTTTATACTAACTCGTTCGTTTTGGATAGTAGGTGGAGATGGTTGGGCTTATGATATAGGTTATAATGGTATTGATCATGTATTAGCTAATCATCAAAATGTAAATATTTTAGTTCTTGATACTGAAGTTTATTCAAATACAGGTGGACAGGCTTCTAAATCTACTAAAGTTGGTGCTATTGCGAAGTTTGCTGCTAGTGGAAAGAAAACACCTCATAAAGATCTTGCTAGAATTGCTTTATCTTATGATCATGTATATGTTGGTACTATTTGTTTAGGAGCAAATCCACAACATGCGATTAAAGTTTTAAATGAAGCTGAGGCATATGATGGACCATCTATAGTAATTGCATATGCTCCATGTATTGCTCAAGGAATAATTAAGGGTATGAAGAGTGCAAATATGGAAGAGAGACTTGCAACTCAAGTCGGATATTTCCCATTATTCCATTATAATCCTGTAACTAAACAATTTTCATTAGATAGTAAGGCTGATTTTAGTAAATATAAAGAATTTTTACTTGGTGAAAATAGATATTATCAATTAACTAAGATTCAGAAAGATGCTGATGAATTATTAGAAGAAAATTTAGAAAATGCTAAAAAAAGATATGCATATTATGAATCTTTGGTTACTGATAAAGTTTAATTTTAAAGTTATAAATAGTTTTATTAATGATATAAAAAAGATGATTTAGTAAAAAACTAAAATCATCTTTTATTTACATAAAAGAGACTGCCACCCCCTGTGGGACAGTCTCAAAAAAAGAATAAAAAGGGGTTGGCTAGTGTGATACTAGCGACCAATTCGCTTTTGGAATTGGTAGTTTCTATAATAGTTTAATTATGAATATTTGTCAACAATTTTTAAAAAAAATTTACTATAAAAAATGTAAAGTAAAATTGATGTTAATAATATAGATTAAATGATATAAATTTGATAAAATAAAATATATGATGGAGGTAAAAATATGAGATGTGTTGGAACATGTGTACGTGGTATTCGTACACCAATAATTAAAGATGGCGATGATTTAGCTACTATTGTGGTTGATTCATTAATTGATGCTCAGAAAAATGAGGGATTTGAATTTAAAGACAGAGATGTTGTTGGAATAACTGAAGCAGTTGTTGGAATTAGTGAAGGAAATTATGTAAGTGTTGATGATATTGCGGACGATTTAAAAAATAAATTTCCAAGTAAAAAGATAGGTGTTGTATTTCCAATATTAAGTAGAAATAGATTTTCTATGATATTAAAAGGAATAGCTAGAGGAATGGATGAAATTACAATGCTCTTATCTTTTCCAAGTGATGAAGTTGGAAATGGTATACTTGATGAAGAATTACTTGATAAGAGTAAATATAATTTAGGTAGTTCATTTGGATATTTAGAATATAAGCAAGTATTTGGCTCTTGGATTCATCCTTTTACAGGAATTAATATGGTTGAATTTTATAAAGAACTTGCTGAAAAAGAGAATTGTAAAATAGACTTTGTTTTTTCTAATGATGCAAAAGAAATATTAAAATATAGAGATGATGTATTAACTTGTGATATTCATACTAGAGAAAAAACTAAAAAACAGGTTATTGAAGCTGGAGGAAAAATTGTATATGGGTTGTATGAAGTTTTAAATAAATCTATTAATGGAAGTGGTTTTAATCCTAAATATGGTTTACTTGGTAGTAATAAGTCAACAGAAGAGAGACTTAAATTATTTCCAAAAGATGGAGATAAACTAGTAAAAAAAGTACAAGATATGTTAATGGATAAAACAGGTAAAAAAATAGAAGTTATGGTATATGGAGATGGTGCATTTAAAGATCCTGTTGGTAAGATTTGGGAACTTGCTGATCCTGTTGTATCACCTTTTTATACAGATGGACTTGTAGGTACACCAAATGAAATTAAATTAAAATATATTTCTGATAATAAGTTTGCAAATTTGCGTGGAGAAGAATTGAAGATAGCTATAAAAGAAGAAATTAGAAAGAAAGATTCTGACTTAAAAGGTAATATGTTAAGTCAGGGTACCACTCCTAGAAGAATAACTGATTTAATAGGATCATTATGTGATTTGACAAGTGGTAGTGGAGATAAGGGTACACCTGTTGTATTTGTTCAGGGATATTTTGATAACTTATCAAATGATTAGGAGATTTTATGAATAAAAAA
>CADCRC010000077.1 GCA_902803795.1 uncultured Erysipelotrichaceae bacterium
TTACCATTAATAAATGTAGGAGTAGTATTACAAAAATCGCATATAAACTCAATCTTCTTTTTTAACTCCACATCAATTTCTAATTTCTTACTTACAATATTAATCATTTGATTCCATCCTTTCTTTTACATAACAAAAAATATCAACTTCTTTTTAGAAATTGATATTCATATATTAAGTCTAAACTATAAAAGTTCGGACAGATTTCCCAATGGAGCGATAACTTTACTTATATTCGAAAAATTATACTCCCAAAGTTGTTTGATTAAATCAACTAAATAAATTATAGCAGATTTAAAAAATATTACAATACTTTAAGAGAAAATCATTTGTTGCTATTTAAAAAAATGCCAAAATATGATATTATTATTATAGATTTGTATCATTAATTATGATATTTTTTTCTTTGGAGGGATAATATGTCAGTAAATTCATATTTAGAAAATTTAGCGGGAAAATTAATACTATCAAGTTCAGAAAAGGATAGTATAAAAACATCAATAGATACATTAGAGTATCGATTAAATTCATATTTTGGTAGCGATATTGAGGAACAGTTTGAATTTGGATCTTATCCTAGAGTAACTATATTACCTAGAAAAGTTGATGATGATTCTGATGTAGATTATATGGTTGTATTTGATAATTCTAATAATTATAAACCCCAAACTTTCTTGGATAGATTAAGAAAATTTGCAGAAGCAAAGTATTCTACATCAGAAATCTATCAATCATCTCCTACAATGGTATTAGAATTAAATCACATTAAATTTGAACTTGTTCCTGCATATAAGTCATACTCTGGAACATACTATATTTCCGATGGCAAGGGCGGTTGGATGTCAACATATCCAAATGACTTCAATTCACAACTTACAAAAGCAAATAACAATAATTCATATAAAATAAAACCACTTGTAAGGCTTATTAAAGAATGGAATGTAAAAGTAAATTACCATGATTTAACTTCTTATAAAATAGAAGAGAGAATTGCGTATAATATGGATTATTCATACATTTACTGTACAAGTTATACAGATTATGCAAAAGAAGCTTTTAATCAATTAAAGAACATTACTTATGATAGTAGTATAAGAAATAGAATTGATACCGCATTAGAAAGAATAGATAAAGCACTAAAATATGAAAAAGATAATATGCCTTATTCAGCATTAGGAGAAATTACAAAGGTTTTCCCAGAGGTATAAAATGAGTGATGATAGAATAGATGAAGTTCAAGAACTTTATGATAGATGCAATAAAATTGCAAAGTATGCTAATTGGTTATTTTTAATTAATATTGCTGTTTCGTTCATATTAATATTAGATTTTAAATATAGGGATACATTTGTTATTATAAGTCTATTATTAACTATTGCATATGTTATATTGGCAAACATAAATGAAATGTATTTTAGTAATCTTGCAGAAAACGAAAGAAGAAAGTCTCTTTTAAAAGAATCGTTTGATGTTAACACTACTTTGAGAGATACAAATAAGTATTATAATAATGAAGCACAACCTTCTATTGAAAAACTCGGACTAAATTGTTATGAAAGTGCCTTTTTTACAAAAAAAGTGGTTGATAAAATGCTTCCGATAAATATTATTAAAGTTAGTATACTCATTATAATATATATAATTTTAATGATAAAATTAGAAAATATGGATTTATTATTAGTAATTACGCAAACATTATTTTCTGCCGAAATTATATTTTCTTTTATAAAATTATGTTACTATAAATTTCAATTAGATAAAGTTTGTAAAGAATTTCAAAACATATTTTTGATAATTGGTTTAAAAAATAAAGATGCAAATGTATTAATTTTAGATGCTACTATGGATTATGAATGCTTAAAAAGTTATAGTAAGATTTTAACATCTAGTAAGATTTTTTTGAAAAACAATGAAAAATGGTCAAAAGAATGGCAAAAATTGTTAAATAAAATTAAAAAGAAACAGGAGAAGGATAACAATGAATAAATATTATGATAGTTTAAATGATGAAGTAAAAGAATATTTTAGTATTCTGTCACCAGAATTTCCAGAATGGTTATTAGAATATATTAATACCCCAGAAATGGAGAGAATTGGTAAAATTAGTATGAGTTGTGGAACTGATTATTCAAAATGTTTTAATGTAAGATATTGGTATTCCAATTTAGATCATAGTGTTGGTGTTGCACTTATTATATGGCATTTTACTCACGATAAA
>CADCRC010000078.1 GCA_902803795.1 uncultured Erysipelotrichaceae bacterium
ACATCACCAGGAATAGCAAAAGATAAAGCAGGAAATGAAACACCATGTCCAACAGTAAATACAAAAATAGATAGAACACCACCAACATGTACATCAACCTCAGATAATACAAATTGGACGAAAAATAATGTTACAATCCATGGAACATGTACAGATAGCTTGAGTGGATGTGCACAAGCAAAAGTAGATAAAACAATAACAACACAAGGAAACAATAATACATCACCAGGAAAGATAAAAGATAAAGTAGGAAATGAAACACCATGTCCAAATGCAAATACAAAAATAGATAGAACCCCACCAAAATGTACTATTTCAAGTAATGGTGATTGGAATACCGCAGGCGCAAAGATTAAAACTACATGTTCAAAAAATGATAGTTATAGCGATATCGCAACATGTCAAGGCTCAGGCGGGGCTACTACTACTAGCAATGTAACCTATTCTGTTACAGATAAGGCAGGTAATTCAAATACATGTAAATATACGGTTACAAAACAAACACAATATAGAAAATCAACAAAAACGTGTAGTAATTGTTATTATATAGATCCATGTGGACGATATGAACAATATGAATCGGGAATGCAGGATACTATAGTTTGTGGTTATAGTTGTAATACTTCTTGGTCATTTATGCCAGATATTGTACCGGGCGATTTTAGTTGTACTATAATGTCTTGTCCAACTTATTCAGAAAGATGCGTAGAGACATGTAGTTATGGATGTAGTAACTGGAGTGCATGGAGTGCATGGGGAGGTAGCGGAAATTATTGTAATAGTGAAACATGTAGATCAGAATCAAGAGTAGCTTATAAATAATAAAAGAAAAAATAGGATATATATTAACATATAAAAACTGATACATAGAATAATCTATTTATCAGTTTTATTTTACATTAATAATCTCATCGTCTATAACATCTATATTTTCATAATTAGGCTTTTTAGGTAAACCAGGCATTTGAACAATACTTCCTAAAAGTATAGTTATAAAACCTGCACCATTATATAATACAACATCTTTAACAGTAATTTCATAATCTTTTGGAGCACCTAATTTCTTAGGATCATCTGATAAAGAATACTGAGTTTTCGCAATACAAATAGGATAATTTCCTGCTATATTTTCAATTTGTTTTATTTTATTATCTGCTTCATCAGTATAATTAATTGTTTTAGCACCATATATTTTTTTTGAAATAATTTCTATTTTTTCTTTAATTGGTAAATTATAATCATATAATGGTTTATAATTATTATCATTATCTAATATATTTATTAATTTCTTAGAAATATCTATTGAACCAATAGAACCATCTAAATAAGATGAATTTATAGAAAATTCAACATTTTCTTTTTTAGCAAACTCTTCAACTAATTTTATTTCATCATCTAAATCAGTATCATATTTGTTAAGAGAAATAATAATATTATTAGAATATAATTTTAAATTATCAAGATGTTTTTTTAAATTATCTAACCCTTTAATTAATGCATCGTTATTTTTATCATAAATATCTTTAGTTTGTACACCACCATGATGTTTTAATGCCTTTATAGTAGCTATCAACACAGTTGCATCAGGTTTAATATTAGCCATCTTACATTTTATATCATAGAATTTTTCAGCACCTAAATCAGCACCAAAACCTGCTTCTGTAACCACGTAATCTGCTAAGTTTAATGCTGTTTTTGTAGCAATAACAGAATTACAACCATGTGCAATATTTGCAAAAGGCCCACCATGTATTAAACAAGGAACATTTTCATTAGTTAAAACCATATTTGGATTTAATGCATCTTTTAACAATGCAACCATCGCACCAGTAACATTTAATTCTTTTGCCTTAATATAATTATCTTTTTCATCTATACCAATAATTATATTATCTAATTTTTTTCTTAAATCATCTAAGTTTTCAGCTAAACAAAATATTGCCATTATTTCACTTGCTGCAGTTATTGTAAATTCACAATCTTCACCATTAATTGTTACATGTCTTAATGCTCTATCATTTACATCTAAACATCTTCTAAATAATATTTTTTTGATTTTTAAAACATTTCCTTGATATATATGATTATCTATTGCAGCACATAGTAGATTGTTTGCACTTTCAATAGCAGAAAAATCACCAGTAAAATTTAAATTGATTTGAGTTGAAGGAGTAACATATGCCAATCCTCCACCTGTAGCTCCACCTTTTTGTCCAAAAACAGGTCCCATTGAAGGTTCTCTTAAAGTTCCCATTACTTTGTATCCGAGCTTACCTAGACCATTAATAATTCCAATTGTTGTACATGTCTTTCCTTCACCATAAATAGTAGGTGACATTGCTGTTACTAAAACAAGTTTACCTTTCTTATTATTGTTGATTTTTTTATAATCAATTTTTAATATATCATTTCCATATCTAACAACATTATTTTCACTGATATTATATTCTTTTAATATTTTTTTAAATTTATCCATTATATCGCCTTCTTTAAAAGATATTATACCATTTAATTAAAAACTTGACAAATAAAGCACAAAGTGATAGAATAACACACATCTAAAGGGGAAAGGTATTTATATGAAAAATAAAAAAAATGAATATCTACAAGAAAAAACAAACAAAGAAGGCAAACAATATGCTATTGAAAAATTTATTAAGGATTGCACTTATAGTGATGGAAATAGCAAGTATGAATTTGTTTCAAGAAATGTAATTAAGGCAGTAGACAAAAATGAAAAAAATGATTATTGTGATGGAATATTAGGATTATGTTTTGATGATGAATCAGATTTAATAATTAATTTTAATAATTTAGAAAAAACTGAAAAAGCATTATCAGAAAAACTAGAATTAGATTTAAGCAAAAAATCATATATTGATACAATAAATCTAGTTAATGAATATGCACAAAAAATAGAAGAATCAGAAGATGACTTAGATTGGGCAAGTAAAGAAATGGCTGAAAGATATCTAAAAATAATAAAATTAATTTATGGTATCAAATTATTATTCACAAAAGAAGGAAAAACAAACAATATATACATAAAAGATATTGGAGATATTAATTTTTCAGAAATGAATAGTCATATTTTAAAAGAAGATCCAAGAATAAGTGATCCAAGATTTGCAATTAATCCAAGTGAAGAAATCAATAATAAAGTTCAAAAAAGGGTTTATAAAATAATTTTATGTGCTGCAAAAAATGGAGAAGAAGTATTACAAGATAATGAATTTGTAATAGAAGTTAGAGATTTATTAATAAATAACTATTCAAATTATGGTATATATCCAAATGAAGAAACACTAATAAATGCACAAAATATTTTATTAAAATATGCATTAAATGATACTAGAATTGTTGGAATTTATGATGAAGAATTTATTAATGATATAGCAACAAGTGATATTGTAAATGTAAATTTAGGTGAACTTGTTAAATCTTGCTGTAAAGATGGAATAAGATCATACCTATATAAAAACATAAAAGAAAAAACATCTACTATCGCAAGAATAAATGATAATTATAAATTATTTACTTTAGATATAATAAAACATAAAAAAGTACTAACATCATCAGATGGTAGAGGAAA
Source organism: uncultured Erysipelotrichaceae bacterium (assembly GCA_902803795.1). Taxonomy (GTDB): domain Bacteria; phylum Bacillota_I; class Bacilli_A; order RF39; family UBA660; genus RUG14903. The sequence continues at coordinate 3,593 of CADCRC010000078.1, forward strand.
ATTAAGATATCAAACTGTAGATAAATATGAAGGATACGATGGTGATGTTATGTTAACACATGAATGTACTAATCGTAAAGTATTTACATTAGATGGAAGAACAGTTAACAAAATAAAATTTGAATCATTAAAAGAATATATTAGTTTAGAAAATCCAAATATAATAATTCCAGACATAAACTATGGAAAAGGAAAATTTAACAACTGCGATTATAATAAAATATACGTTAAATAATACAATCAATTCAATTATTCATAAGTACTCGAAAGGGTACTTTTTAAATTCATAAATATAGAAAAAATAAATCAACAAAACTAGTAAACAATAATTGAATTTATACCATTTACTGCAAAAGCAGAAGAAACATATTAAAATATAATTATATATAATAAATAACAAATATAACAATAATAATTTAAGTCCTGCTTTTAAGTAAAAAAGAAGCAAGACTTTTTATATACTTAATTAAAATAATTAATTTATTAGATTTTAAAACATATTTTTTGTTATAATAAGAAATGTGGTGATTATTATGCATAGAAATGAAGTCGATAGAAATTTACTAAGTCCAATGATGATACAATATATGGATATTAAAGATAAATATGAAGATTGTATTATATTTTTTAGATTAGGTGATTTTTATGAAATGTTCTTTGAAGATGCAATACTTGTATCACATTTATTAGAACTAACATTAACAGGTAAAAATGCAGGATTAGAAGAAAGAGTTCCTATGTGTGGAATACCATATAAAGCATATTCTTCTTATGCCTTTGCATTAATTGATAAAGGATATAAAGTCGCAATAGTTGAACAATTAGAGGATCCTAAAACAACAAAAGATATGGTAAAAAGAGACGTAGTACAAATAATAACAAAAGGAACAAGACTTGATTCTGATATAAATTCAAATGACAACAATTATATTAGTAGTATATGCAATATGGAACATTGCTACATAGTATCTTTTTGCGATGTATCAACAGGAGATATTTATTCATCAATTCTAGAAAAAGATAATGATGAAATAATAAAATATGCACTAAAAAATCATTTTATAGAATCTATTGTATCAACTAATATAGATAGATTACTTATTTCACAATTAAGAGAAGCAGGAATACTAGTAACCATATATGATAATTATGATGTTGATGATAGTTATAAATATATTTATAGAAATTTAGATGATGATAGAATGATTAATGGCATAAAACATTTACTATGTTATATTTTAGAAAACAAAAAAGGAGATTTGCACCACCTTAAAGTCGCAACAAAAATATATAGTAAAGATTATCTAAAATTTGATTCAAATGCAATTATTAACTTGGAATTAACAAGAACTCTAAGAAGCGATTCAAGAGAAAATTCTTTACTTTGGCTACTTGATAAATGCAAAACTGCAATGGGATCAAGATATTTAAAAACAAATATAGAAAATCCATATACAGACTTAAAAAAAATAAACAGAAGACTAGATATAGTAAGTTGTCTTTCATGTGAATTCCTAATAAGAGATGACCTAAAAAAATATTTAGATGAGGTATATGATTTAGAAAGATTAGCATCTAGAATAGTATATGGAAATATGAATGCAAAAGATATGTTACAATTAAAAAGTTCAATTAAATATTTTAGTAACATTAATGATATATTAGAAAAAATAAAATATAATAATAAACTTGTGGTAATGGATGATTTATATAGTTTACTTGACAAATCTATTTTAGAAGATCCAGCTCTAACTTTACATGAAGGAGTATTAATTAAAGAAGGATATAGTAAAGAATTAGATGAGTTAAAATCTATTTCAAGTGGATCAAAAGATTTTATTATTCAATTAGAAAATGATGAAAGACAAAGAACAGGTATAAAGAATTTAAAAGTGGGATACAATAAAGTATTTGGATATTATATAGAAGTATCTAAAGGACAATTAGGACTTGTTAAAGATGAATTTAATTATATAAGAAAGCAAACATTATCAAACTGTGAAAGATTTATTACACCATTACTTAAAGAAAAAGAAAATATAATACTTGGAGCAGAAGAAAAAATAATAAACTTAGAATATAAATTATTTATGGATATAAGAGAAATTGTAAAAAGATATGTGAAAGATTTACAAAACAACGCTAAAATAATAAGTGAAGTTGATATGCTTCAATCATTTAGTTATGTATCAGATTCAAACAATTATGTAAGACCAAATTTTAATAAAGATGGTAATGTTAAAATTATTGGTGCAAGACATCCAACTATAGAATTAAAATTAAAAGAAAAATATGTACCAAATGATATAATTATGGATAAAAATTGTTCAACATTATTAATTACAGGTCCTAATATGGCTGGAAAAAGTACATATATGAGATTATATGCACTAATAGTTATAATGGCACAAATAGGTTGTTTTGTTCCTGCAACAACTTGTGATATACCAATTTTTGATAAAATATTTACAAGAATAGGAGCAAGTGATGATTTAATAGGCGGAAAATCCACTTTTATGGTCGAAATGCAAGAAGCAGAAAATGCAATAAGTGAAGCTACCAAAAATAGTTTAATATTATTTGATGAACTTGGCAGAGGTACCGCAACATATGATGGCATGGCCCTAGCTCAAAGCATATTAGAATATATACATAACAATATTGGTGCAAAACTTGTATTTTCAACTCATTATCATGAATTAACAAGCTTAGACAAAGATTTAAAACATTTAAAAAATATACATGTTTCGGCAAAAGAAGAAGAAGGCAATGTTGTGTTTTTACATAAAGTATTAAATGGACCAAGTGATAAAAGTTATGGAGTAAATGTTGCTAAACTTGCAAAACTCCCAGATTCTTTAATCGAAAGAGCAAATGAAATATTAAATATGTATGAAAACAAAAAAATAATAAGTACACAAATTAGCTTGTTTGATCAATTAACAATTGAAGAAGAAAATGAAACAGAAGAAAAAAACTGGAAAGATGATATAATAGATGAACTTGAAGAACTATCACCTTTAGAAATGACACCAATGGATGCGATAAATTATTTATATGAACTAAAAAACAAATTAAAAATTAAAAACAATTAACTGTTAAATAGATTATTTAATAATATATATTTATATAAATAGTTAAATTCATGCTATAATATTAATGATAGAAATAATTTATAAATCTAAAAAAATAAATAAACAATGAAAAAATACATGTAAGGAAGTGATTATTAATGAAACATGAAGAAATATTAAATAGTGCAACAAAAGAGGAAAACTTAACAGAAAAAGAAAGAATAATAAGAGAAAAAAGAAAAACAACAGTTGATGAACCAGATTACAAGATAGCATGGGAAGGACAACCTGCAGGAATATGGGAAAGATTTCTTTCTATGCTTCATCTTAATTTCACTTGGTATAAAATAAGCACCGATGAACTTATTATAACAACAGGTTTTTTCAATAGACGAACTGACTCAATCGAATTATATTTATTAAAAGATCCAGACATAACAGAAAGTCTTATACAAAGATGGTTAGGTGTTGGAAATATTAAAGTAATAGTAGATTCAAGAAGTACATCTGCTAGAGCAGGTTCTAGAATTATTTTAAGAAATATTAAAAAGCCAAATGAAGTAAGAAAAATGTTAAGGGATTATATAGAAGCAGATGTTCTAGAAAGAGGAATTAATTACTTCGATAAAGTATAAAAAATAGACTTAAATATAAGTTTTTTTTTTATAAATAATTATATAAAAGAATTATTAATGTCCATGTTATGTCAAATTATTAGTCGCTTTTAAAAAAATTTGTTATAATTAATATATTGAGGCAAAATTAAATTCATTGTTAAAAAAAAATAAATATGATAGTATATATTTTATGAAAAGATTAAATACATAACTTAATATCTTTTAATTTAGATATTTATTTTATGTTGCTTTATTAATGCGAGGAGGTATGTCATGAAATACGATGAATCGTCAATTAAAATTTTAGAAGGACTTGAAGCAGTAAGAAAAAGACCAGGAATGTATATTGGATCAACAGATAAACATGGACTTCATCATTTAATTTGGGAAATCGTTGATAACTCTATAGATGAAGCTATAAATGGATATGGTAATTTAATTAAAATAACTATTCACAAAGATGGTAGCATAAGTGTAGAAGATTCAGGTAGAGGTGTTCCATGTGGAAAACATGAAAGTGGCAAATCAACTCCTGAAGTTATTTATACAGTATTGCATGCAGGAGGAAAATTTGAAGAAGCAGGATATAAAGTATCTGGAGGACTTCATGGTGTTGGAGCTAGTGTAGTTAATGCATTATCAAAATGGATGGAAGTAACAATAAAAAGAGACAAGGAAGTTCATTATATTAAATTTGAAAATGGAGGAAATGTTGTAATTCCACTAAAAACAATTGGAACAACTAATAAAACAGGAACATGTGTTAGATTTATGCCTGATGATACAATATTTCAAACAACTAAATTTTCATATACAACAATATGTGAACATATCCAAGAAGAAGCATATTTATTAGATGGAATTACATTAGAAGTATTAGATGAAGAAGATAATAGACATAATATATTTTGCTACGAAAAAGGAATAGAAGAATTTGTTAACGTCTTAAATTCAGAATATACACCACTTCATGATGTTTTAAATATAAAAAGTGAAAAAGAAGGAATAATTGTTAATATTTCACTGCAATATTCTGATTCATATAATTCAAACATAGTAAGTTTTGTAAATAATGTTAAAACAATAGATGGAGGAACTCATGAAGTAGGATTTAAAAGTGCATTAACAAGAGTATTTAATGATTATATTAAAACTCATGATAATATAAAAACAAAAACATTACTTGAGGGAAGTGATGTTCGAGAAGGTTTATCATGTGTAATATCATTAAGAGTTCCTGAAGAACAATTACAATTTGAAGGTCAAACAAAAACAAAACTTGGTACACCGCAAGCAAAAAATATAGTTGATTCAATAACATTTGAAAAATTAAAAATATTTCTAGAAGAGAATGGATTAATCGCAACACGAATTATAGATAAATGTTTTGAATCAAAAAAAGCTAGAGAAGCAGCAAGAAAAGCAAGAGAAGATGTAAGAAAAGGAAGCCGTGGAAAAAAAGAAGAACATTCTTTATCTGGAAAACTTGCTCCTGCTCAAAGCAAAGATAAAACAAAAAAAGAATTATTCTTAGTCGAAGGAGATTCAGCAGGAGGTTCTGCAAAACA
>CADCRC010000079.1 GCA_902803795.1 uncultured Erysipelotrichaceae bacterium
ATATCAATTCAATAAATTTAATTATTGAAGTAAAGCCTTCAGAAGATATAAATAATATAAATGTTCAGGATAAAATGTTAGCTTGTTTAGATAAAGGATATAATTTCTTATTTATAACTGAAAAAGAATTATTTAAAAAGGATTTCAAAAATTGGTTATTAAAAAGGTGTAACGACTATCGAAAGCTAGAAAATCTTCATTTGGAGAAATCCATAAATACTTGTATCTCATAAAATAAAAAGTAGGAAGATTTGAAAATAAGGTATTAAAAATAATACACGAAGCAAGTAGAGTACAGCCAAGTGGTTGGTATTTAGATGATATTAGTCTAATATAAATCCATTAAATGGAAGTGCGTAGGACTTTAAATTATGGTAATAGTAGTTTAAAGTTTAAGAGATAGTCTGATCCATAATGAAAATTATGAGATTAAATGGATACGATTTAATCATAATAGTGATAATGCGATATCACAAATGCAGTTACAGCAAATCTTATTGCTCCTGAAATTGTCGGTGTACATACACTTGATGGACGTAATGGTATTGTTCGTTATTTTAACTTTAATTATGGTAGAGATAAGGGTAAGACTGAAAGAGGCCAGACATTTAATAGCTCACTTAACATGCCTCAGAATGATCCTTACTATGCATCTAATTTAGTTGATGGTGAGGAAGTTAAGTTAGTTGTTGATGCAACTTCTGGTGCTGGTAAGTACACGTTTAAATGGACACCTATTAAGTTAGCTACATTTAGTCTTACAGCAACTGTTAGTGGAACTAAGACAACTTATATTTCTAATAATTTTGGTGAATTAACAACTGCCGGTTCTACAACTCCTGTTGGTACAATTCTTCCTTCAGGTGTATTAAACATCACAGATACAAATCTTGCCGCAGCTACCGATATTGTTGCGACATATCGTTATGATAATGAAGTAGTTAGAGATGATGGTAATCAGATTGGTCATACTGATGGTAATGATGTTTATGGTGGTGCAAGCTTTGTAAACATTCCTACTGCTGATGTAGAAGTTGGTGCAATTCCTGTATTTGCAGAAGTATATCCAATGAATGCTACATGGTCAACAATGGCTGAATATGATCTCATGAAGGAAACAAAGATGAACATGAGAGATATTCTTCAAAATCAAATAATCGGTGAATTACAGCGTGAAGTTGATAATAAGATTATTACTCAGTTACATGCTGCAGCAGATGCTTCTTCACCTATTACTTGGTCTGAAACTCCTGGTGTTGGTGTATCTCCCGATGCTCACTATAATGGTCTTAGAATTGAATTAAATAAGGCTTCTAAGAAGATCCGTCAGGCAAGCAATAAGTATTCTGCTAACTATATTGTTGCAGGTACTCAGGCTTCTGCTGATATGGAATGTATTACAGGATTTAAGTCAGCTAATACAAACCAGGTTCCTGGTTCTAGATTAGTTGGTGAACTTCCTGGTGGAATGAAGCTTTATGAAACAACTGCTCTTGGTGAATATGATTTCTTTGAAGGATTCAAGAGTAACAATGCTATTGAAGCTGGTGCTTTTTACTGCCCTTATATGCCAGTAACGTCATTAGGAATGATTCAGACTGGTGATATGAGAAATCGTGAAGGATTTGCAACATCTTATGCATTTACTATGGTAAATAGTAAACTTTATCAGAAGGGTATTATTGTACCTGAATAATTATAGTTAATTTGATAATCTCCTCTCATTATTTTAATTTATTAATAAGATAGTGAGAGGAGATAAATAAGAAATTATAATAAGAAATTATAAAAGGAGTGTTATAAAATGGCTATTGCATATGATTATACTACTGAATTTACAATAGAATTTACAAATAAAGTAACTGGTTGTAAAGCTAAAGCATGTGATGCTGGTACACCTGCTACTAAGGTTTTAATGCTTTATGATGATGCAGTTAAATGTCCCGGTCTTAAATGGGATTATGTTTTTAATGATGATGGTACTTTTGCTACTGGTACTAAGGATGCAAACGGTGTTGTAACTCTTGGTTCTGGTAATGGTGCCACTTATGTAGTAAATGCATACAAGAAATTTAAGAATACAGATAGAGTTATTCCTGCTTATAGAACTTTCAATGGTAAGAAACTTGCTGCTGGTGATAGCATTAAGTTTAAGACATCTTATAAAGATGAGGCTGTTTTTTATCAAAAGGTTGCTGAAGCATATGGTTCTACAACCACTAATGGAACAACTTATATAGGTGGAGATGTAGAAGCTACATTTACTGCTGGTGCTGCTGAAGAAGGCGGCGAAGGTTAATAAATTAATTTTTAATAATTTATTATAATTTATTGAAACACTTGAGGGTGTGAGAATATTAATGATTATTTTAACATTCTCACCCCTCATTTTTTCTTATATAAAAAAGGAGTAAATCATGTCAAAAGTTAAAGTCATAAACAATACTACTAAAAATCAAACATTTGATTTACCAAATGGAAATAAGCAAACATTAAATAAAGATGATTTTATTATTATTGGCGATTCTAAAAATATTAAAAACGATTATATTATAAAATTATTATTAAAAGGATTAAAAATAGCTACAATAAAAGATGATTCTGAATCATCTAATGATGTTTCTAATACAAACAATATAGAATTAAATAATCAACCAAAAAGAAAACGTGGAAGACCTAGAAAAATTAAAAATGATTAATAGAAAAGAGGTGTGTATATGAAAAAAGGATGGGAATTAAGTGATTATGTTAATTATGTAAAAATTCAAATGGGTAGTCCAACTATAAAATTAGCTTGTGAAGAACAAATTCCTTTTATCATAGAAAAAATTGCATTTGAAGATTTAAAAAATTATATGCAAACAATACACACTATGACTTGTGGATTTGCAAGTATGATAGATTTAGAAGGTAAAAATGTAGCAACTGTGAAATATGTCTTAAGAAATAGAAATAATAATATGAGTATCACAGGTATGGATACGAATATGTTTATATATCAAACACAAGGACAATATGGACTTAATGAATGGGCAAAAGATCAATTAGTTTATAATTTATCTATAAATCAAATTAAAAATAGTTTAAGTACTGATATGGATTTTCAATATGACAAAGTTAATGAAAAATTATATTTATATGCTCAATACCCACATCCATCAGTGATTACAATTGGATATACTCCAGATTTTAATGATGTTAGTGAAGTATATGTACCATATTGGATGTCTTACTTAAAAAGATTTGCTATAGCATACACAAAAGAAACAGAAGGAAGAATAAGAAGCAAATTTACATTAAATTCAGCAGTTTATAATTTAGATGGAGATAAATTATTATCTGAAGCTCAAAGTGAATTATCTCAAATTCGTTCAGAATTAAACGAAAATATAAACATAATGCATACAATTTCATAATAAATAAAATAAAAATATATAAATATTGTAAAAATAGAGGTGAGATAATTGATTAAAGTTTTAGAAAATTTAGTATTAGAAGATTATAACACTGATAGTGATGGAAATGTAACTAATACTGAAGCAGAAGAAGTACAAAAAATAATAGATGAAATATTAAATCCATTAGATAATGATAAGATAAAAGTACAATATGTAGATCCTACATCTATGCCAGATGAATTTGATTTATATATAGAATATGAAATTGATGAAAATACTAATGAATATGTTGGAATGTGGGAAGTAGATTGCAATAAAGAAAACATTGGTAATTATTCTGCATATTTATCAAATATAACTGATGAAATAGATGCTGCTATTAGTGGATTAGAAATGGATTAATAAAAACCTTATTGAAAGGAGATAATAAAATTATGAACAATACTAGTAGTTTATTTGAAAATCTAATGTTAATGCATGAATCTGACAAAGAATCTGGTAGAAAACTTTCATCTAAAAAAGTAGTTAAAGAAAACGTTAAAAAAATAGATGAAAACGATACAACTTTATTAAATCTCACAGTTGAACTTCCTACAGATAAAGAAGATATTGAACCCGAAGATGTAAAAGTTGATGTAGGTGTAATGCCTATAGAAAATGAAGATAAACCAGCTGAAGATGATGTTGATGTTACACCAGAAGACGAAAATGAAGATTCTTCAGAAGATGAACCTACTGAAGATGAGAATGAAGAAGAAACTGAAGAACCTGAAAAAGAAGAATCACTTCAATTAGAAGGTAAAGATTGTAAATGTACTGGCGAAGAAGATTGCGAATGCGAATCTTGTAAAGCCAAAAAAGAAGCAACTGATATAGATGCTGCTAAAAGACGTATTCTTGCTAGAGCTAATGGTGAAGATGAAGGTCTTATCGATGGTGTAAGCCAAGCTGTAGGTTCTGGAATTAGTGGTGTAGCTAATGCTGTATTTGGTAGTAAAGATGAGTCTGCTAAGCAATCTATTAATGAAGGAATATTTAAGAAAAAAGATAAAAATAATGATAAAAATATAAATACTAAAAGTGTTGAAGTAATGAATCTTAAAAAAGGTGATTCTATTGCGTTTGGTACTGGTTCTAACATGAAAGTTAAAAAGATTACAAATATTAAATCAATGGGTAATGCAATGGGTAAAGATTATATTCGTGATTATGTTATAACTTATGATGATGGTAAAGAAGAAAGATTAGAACAAAATGTAAAACGTAATAAAGTTGTAAAAGAATCCTTAATGCATTTAGATACTACTTCATTAAACAAGCTTATTACTAACTTTGTAAGAGATAATTATAAGAATATTGATAAAGTGGTTATTAATAAAGCTATATTAGAAAATCATAAACTTATATTAAAAGGTTTTGTTAAAAATAATAAAGGATTAAAAGAGACCATTACTTTAGTTAATAGAGGTTTTGATGGAGTAAAATTAGAAAATAAGAGATTTTTAATTGATTTTGCTGATGTAGGAAATATGTTTAATGTTATTAAAGAATCAATTAAGAAACCATTTATATTTACAGCTTCTCTTAAAAATAATAATCTTAAATTTGAAAGTTTAAAATATAACTTTAAGACAAGAATAGATGAAAGTAAAGTTGCTGAAATTTCAGGTAATTGCATTTTAACAGAATCTGTAAAGTCTATGAATGAAAATGCAGATCAGGTTGAAAAATTTAATGAAATTGTTGATAAAATTAAAGCTGCAAAATCAGCAAATGATTTAACAACTTGTAAAGATGAAATGAATAAAGCTAATTTAGGTGATACTTTAAAATCTGCTGCTCAAATGGTTTGGGATGATGTTAATTCTAAAATGAAAGAATCTACAAAATAAAAAGAGGTGAAAATTCATGGGATTACTGACTGGTGAAGATTCTACTATATTTAGACAATTTTTTGAAGAAATGGCTTTTCTTCGTGGTATAAAAGTAGATTATATTTATCCTGTAGATGAAGAAGTTTCTATTCATGGTCAAATATTTCCAGAATTTTCATCTGTATATAAATTAAACATTGTTTTTGAATCATCTCCTAAAGTTAAAACATTAAAAAATTACGGTTGGTTTAGTGAAGATAAAGAAAATAAGCCATATATAGTTTATTTACCATATAACACTCCACATATTCAAACTAAAGCTAGATTAAAATTATATCCAATTGGTAGTGGTAAAGATGGAAAATGGTTTGAAATAACTGATATTGCTGAAGCAATTGAATATCCGGATACGTATGTATGCAAAATTGCTCCGGTATTTATAACTGAAAAAGAAAGATTGGATTATGAACAAACTAATAATAATTATATAGATGGTGATAATCAACCTGATGAACCAACAAATCATATAAAAGAAATAAATAAAGATTTACAAGAACATATAGATGCTGTAAATAAAGAAGGAGATAAAAACAATGAGAATTTTACATTCTTAAAAATTTAATATAGATTGGAGTGTTATATTTATGAATTTATTTGAAAATTTACAACTTATGAAAGAATCAACATCTAAGATTCTTAAAGAACGAAAGTATTTGTCTCCAAGTGAATATAATAAGTTGAAAATAGCTTTAAATAAAAATAATCCAATGAAGGGTAATTTTATAATTCATCCTGGTAAATTACAACAAAATAGTAATTATTTAGTTTCTATTGATGTGTACGGTGCATTTAAAAATTATGAGTTAGATAAAGATGCATATTGGCGTGGTAATACTTCTGCTGCTGATGCAAGTGAAGACGGTCGTGGTATTAAATTATATAAAATTTATATAAATTTAATTGATAATTCTATTAAATTTGATTCTGATTATTTTGATAACTATTATGCTTCAAATTATATAGAAAAT
>CADCRC010000080.1 GCA_902803795.1 uncultured Erysipelotrichaceae bacterium
CACCATATGAGTTTAAAAGGACTAAATTATAGTTCTTTTTTATTTTTTTAAATAGTATTTTCATAATTAAAATAAAAAAATCTATAAATAAATATAGAATTTTTATTTCATAAATTTAGTTTTAGCTCCACCCTTTAAAGACTTAGATGAATAATTTTGTAATATATTAGATTCAAAACTAGATATTTTAGCATTTCTCTTTTTAAAATCTTTAATTGCAATATTAATCATATCATCAAGTAAGCTAGTATAAGGAATACCCTTAGCTTCCCACAAATAGAAAGCTAAAGATCCAGGTATAGAATTAATTTCATTCAAATATACTTTTTTTTCTTTATCATCATATAAGAAATCTATTCTAGAATTACCAGAAGTACCAAGACTCTTAAAAGCACAAACCGCAATATCTTCAATTTCAACTTTTAAATCCTTATTTATTTTAGCAGGCAATACTCTATTCTTATAACTTCCTGTCTTACCACTATTATACAATGCTTTACCAGTCATCTTACCTTTTGATTTACCAATATATTTATCTTGAAAAGTTAAAAATTTACTATGAGTAATAACCTCTTCTATCTCACTTGTTTTACAATTAGAATAATTACCTATTACAGCAATATTGAATTCTCTTAAATTATCAATTTTTCTTTCAACTAAAATTTTACAATCATAATTTATTGCATCATCAATTAACTCTTCAATTTCACTCTCATCATTTGCTATACCAATTCCAACAGAAGATCCAGTAGTTGCTGGTTTAACAATAACAGGATATCCTAATTTTTTAATTTTATCCAAAATATCTGATTTCTTATCTTTATAATCTGAATCATAAAACCACATATAATTTGGAACAGGAAGACCAGACTTTTCCCAAATAGCCTTCATATATACTTTATCTTGACCAACAACACTAGCATAAACACTAGATCCAACATATGGAACACCAACTGTTTGTAAATAACCTTGTAATGTACCATCTTCAACATTTGTACCATGTACAATAGGAAAAACAACATCAATATCTGAAACAACACTCTTAAACAAGCCACGACTTTCTAATACAAAACTATTATTTCTTTCAACCAATGCAACTTTTTTTGCATATTTTTTTATTAATGATAAATCAGAATATACATCCATATCTTTAAGCATTGCACCACTATACCATGTACCATCTTTAGTAATATATATTGGAACAACATCATATTTATCTTCATCCATCTTATTAATTGCCTGAATTGCAGATATAATACTAACTTCATGTTCTACAGATTTACCACCAAAAATAACTCCAACTTTTATTTTACCCATCTATCTAATACCTCCTTAATTAGCCTTCATTTCAGTATATGAAACATTCAAATTTTTATCTACAACAACATTATATTTTATTTCTATATCTTCTTCTGTTTCTTCCCAACTTCTAGCATATTTACAATTTAAAATAGTAGATCCTTCACCAATACCAAATAAAGTAACTTTATACTTACCCCCAACTCCAACAGACTCATCAGATGAATCTTTCTTTTTATTTTCAATATATTCTATTGAAGAAGTTGCAATAGTTTCATCATCTACTCTACAAGTCCATTCATAACCGGTAGTAGGATTTCCATCTAAATTAAAAGAAACATTTTTTAACTTACTCTCAATATTATCACCTTTTTTATTATTGCTTTCACTTGAATTAGTTTTCTTATTACATCCCGTAAAAACAAGTAAAGATATAATTATTATAAAAATAACAAGTACTTTTTTCACATATCCTCCTATTCATTATATGTATCAGGTAAATCATTTTCAAATAACGCATACACATCTTCATCTGATTTACAAGCTATATCACGTATAAAACCATACGAAGCCCTAACATCATTATAAACTACAATTCTATTTTTGTCATAACCTTTTGTTAAAATTCCTTCTTTTATTGCCTTTGTTCTTTTCTCACCTATTAATATAACATAATCTGCAACACCAGCAATTTCTTCTCCAAATTCTTTATTTAACTCATATTCCTTATCTCCAAGTTCAATCATACCAGGTGTAACAACAATTTTTATTCCTGGCATCTTTCCTAATATTTGACATGCATTAGAAGCACCAACAGGATTAGAATTATAAGCATCATCAGTCTGATAAAAATTACCAAGTTTTTTCAACTCAAGTCTATGTTCTATTTGATTAACTCTTGAAACACTATCAATTATATCATCCATATTAATATCAAACTCTATAGCAAGAGCAATACTAGCTAAAATATTATAAACATTATGATTACCTAACAATTTAGTCTCAAAAGAATATTTTTTATCATACTTTTTTACATAAACATCAAATGTTGTACCACGATTCATACATTTTATATTCTCAGCATATAAATCAACATCATGATTATCAATACCAATCCATACAACCTTAACCTTATTCTTTAAATTATAAGATACCTGAAGTGGATCATCACCATTTAATACAGCAATTCCATCTTTAGGTAAAGATTCTATTAATTCAAATTTACCTTTTTGAATATTCTCTTGACTACCAAAAGTTTCCAAATGAGCTGTACCAATCCTAGTTAATATACCATACTTAGGCTTAACCAATTTACATAATCTTTTTATTTCCCCTTTTACATATGCACCCATCTCAGCAATAAATATTTCTGTAAACTTATCCATATAATTATTAATTGTCATAATAAGTCCATTAAATGTATTTAAATTCTTTGGTGTAGGCAAACAATTATATTTAACAGATAATACTTCAGATAAAATATTCTTAGAAGAAGTTTTACCATAACTACCTGTAATTCCAACTATTTTTAAATTATTCATACTATTTAATTTATTAGTTGCTTTAGTTTTATAATATAAATATACTAACTTTTCTATTGGAAAATTAATAATATTTCCAATAAATACAACAAAATTATTAAAATATATCATTATAGATTCAATTAAAAACATAATCCAAATAAATCTTAAATTACCTAAATTTAAAAAAATAAATATAACAGGTATTAAATATAAAACACATATACTAAATATTAATCTTTTTACTCTCGCAGTTACAACAAGTGGCTTTTTATTTTGATCATACATAATAATTTTTTTATATTTACAAGCTTCTAAATATTCTAAAACACTTATAAATACAAACAAACAAATAGATACCTCAATTAAATCATATAACAATATAATCCCAAATATACAAACAATAATAGTTATTATATCAAAACTTATAAATGACTTATCACTTTTAATCAAATATCTTATATATCTATTATTTTCATTATATAAATTTTGTTGCAACATATGCAAATATCTCTTACTTTTATATATAATTGCATATGTCATAAACAATAAAACAACAATATAAACAACAATCATATTATCACCTAACTTTTAAAAAAATTATATAGTATATTAGTCACAACATCAATATTTTCTAAATACGCATAATGACCTCCAGGTAATCTAATTAATGCAGCATCCATCATAATCTTTTCTAAATCTTCAGCATCACTAATTGGAGCTTCTTCATCATTCTCACCCCAAACAAGCAAAGTAGGACATTCAATTTCTCTTGCAAACTTAGATAAATCTTCATTAACCACATTAACTAAAGTTTGTCTCATAATTGGACTTGCGGCTTTATAATCTCTAGAACCAATATATTTTTTCATATATTCACCAAACGAATTCATTCCAGGAATTTTTTTGATTTTTTTTAACATTTTAACAGAAAAAGAAAGTTCATTATCTTTTCTAATACATGGTGCACCAAATAAAACCAATTTTTCAACTGGATTTCTAGATGAATAT
The DNA here is from genome assembly GCA_902803795.1 of uncultured Erysipelotrichaceae bacterium. Lineage (GTDB taxonomy): Bacteria > Bacillota_I > Bacilli_A > RF39 > UBA660 > RUG14903. The sequence goes on from CADCRC010000080.1 coordinate 3,831, forward strand.
TTAATTGCGACCCTTCCACCAAAAGAATGACCAATGACAATAGGCTTTCTAACTTTTAATTTTTTTAACAAATCCTCTAAAAAAACACAATATCTTTCCATAGACCAAATTTCTTTAGGTTCATCACTACTTCCAAATCCAGGAAAATCTAAAATGGTTATTCTAAAATCATCACATAATCTATCACCAATAGGTTTCATCATTTCAATATTCTGACCCCAACCATGAAGCAAAACAATATCTTTACCTTTTTCATTTCCAAATTGTATATAATTAATTTTTAACCCATCTATTTCCATTATCATCCCTACTTTAATAAAAACAAACATTAATTTTCAAATATAATTTTATCATAATTATACATCTTTTGGTATTTTTATTTTCAAAATTCTAATTAAACTAGAATTATATAAATCATCAAGTATAACATCTCTTTCTTTAAATATATCTAGTTTAATTATAATTTTTTGAAATAAACTATAATAATACTTAATTACTTTTATATCATTCATATGTCCTACTATTTTTCTTCTTCTAATAAAAGGACAAAAATATACTTTACACCCCAAACATTTCGCACCACAATATTTATTATCATCTCCAACCAAATATTTACAATCATGACAACATCCATTATTAAACTTATTATTTGAATATCTCTGATACAAACATCTATCATTTTTAAACTCACAAATGTTCTCATTAACATATTTTTTATCTATATAATTACATGCACTATCATATACATAACTTATTCTAGATTTCTTATCTTTAATATTAAATGCTTCTATAACACATTCCAATTCCAATTTATCATAATCACTAATATTAGATATTTTAAACAAGCAAAAAGAATCCTTATAATATAATATCTTATATAATCTTAATCTACTATAAAACCTATTTAACTCTTTATAAGAATTTATATTTACACTTTTTAACATAAACATCACAATATTATTATACATCTTTATAGACAATTTTTTAAATATCTTGTAAAATATTTTTAAGATTGTAAAGGTGATTATATGAATGAAAAGAAAAAATTTAGCATAAAAGATTTAATAAATAATACAAAAAACTTAATAAATCAACACAAAATAGAAAACGAAAATTATAATAAGCTAATGTCACAAACACAACAATTCGTAGATTTTCATATTATTGAACAAAACGATAAACCAAAAAATGAAGGAAGAATATATGAAATTAATAGTAAATGTCCATCTATTAATATTGATAATGCTACAAAAATAGACAATTTACTTCCAAATTTTGAATGGCCTATTTGCGCAGTTCATATAAGTCAAGATATAGACAATACACCTTTTAATTTAATTCTAACTCCATACAGAATATGGGTTATAGCAACAAATTCATATAGAATATTTCAATACAATGAAATATCTATACAAGTTATAATGAAAGGTATAATGAATCAAAAACTATGGCTTAATAATATAATGATAAGTGCATGGTTAAATACGGAAGACTTAAATATATTTATAAATTTTATAACAAATGTTCAATATAGAAATAATTACATAATAGAAGATTTAAAATATCTAGAAGGTATTACACCAGTATATCAATGTATCAATAAAAATCAATCAGGAATAAGTGTAGATAAAGATAAAAATATAGTTTTTCATGATAGAAAAATAAACAATTATAAATACAATTATGATGAAATACAAGATTATGATTTATTAGTAGATACAAACATAGTATTAAGAAAAAGACAATTCAAAAGAAATAGTACATTAAAAGCAAATACATCAAGTTGTACATCTGTATCCTTAAGAATAACACTAAAAGATCAAAGGCAAACTATAATACCCATATTAGTAGGAAATGGACTAAATCAAACATATTCTACAGTAGGTGATCAATATAAAGAAGCATATAATTTTGGAAAAACTATAATAGAATATATTGATACATTAAATCCAAATAAATATTTATAAAAAATATAACATATAATAAAAAAAGAACTATTTTACAAATATTAAAACTGCATCCAAAAGATACAGTTTTTTATTATACATACAATACTATTTATTATATGCCTTTCTATAATCACCCGACTTAATATTATCTATCCAATCTTGATTATTTAGATACCAATCAATTGTTTCTTTAATACCATCTTCAAAATTATATAATCTACTCCAACCAAGTTCTTTTTCAACTTTTGTAGAATCAATAGCATATCTTAAGTCATGGCCCTTTCTATCTTCAACAAATTCTATTAATTCAAAACTTTTATTCATATGTTTTAATATTGTTTTAACCATTTCAATATTAGTTTTCTCACAATGACCACCAAGATTATATACTTCTCCTATTTTACCTTTTCTAACAATTAAATCAACACCAACATTATGATCGTGAACATGAATCCAATCTCTAACATTTTCTCCCTTTCCATATACAGGAACTTTATCATCATTTAAAGCTTTTGATATAACAACAGGAATCAACTTTTCAGGAAATTGATATGGTCCATAATTGTTAGAGCAACGACTTATTGTAACAGGTAAACCATACGTTCTATGATATGCCATCACAAGTAAATCAGCACTAGCCTTAGAAGTTGAATATGGACTAGATGTACGAATTGGAGTTGATTCACTAAATAACAAATCTAATCTATCAAGTGGCAAATCACCATATACCTCATCAGTCGATACCTGATGAAATCTTTCAACATTATATTTTAAACATGCATCCATTAAAACTTCTGTACCTATAATATTAGTTCTTAAAAAAAGTTCAGGATTCTTAATTGAATTATCTACATGAGATTCTGCTGCAAAATTAATAACTACATCAAACTTTTCATTATCAAATAATTTATAAACAAAATCTCTATCACAAATATCTCCTAATACAAATTTATAATTTTTATTTTTTTCTAAATCCTTTATATTATTATAATTTCCAGCATATGTTAATTTATCTAAACATACAAACTCTTCATCTTTATATTTTTCAACTACATAATGTAAATAATTACTACCAATAAATCCTGCACCACCAGTAACTAAAGTTTTCATTTATTTAACCTCTTAACTAATACTTTTTCATCTTCCAATTCATCACAATATCTTTTAGTAGCATCCTTCCAACTAGGTAATCTATCAATTCCTATTTCATCTAATTTAGACTTATCTAATTTAGAATTTCTAGGTCTATAAGCTTGCTTTATTCCAGAAATATTCAAATATTCCTCAGTAGAAACCTCATTTACTTTAACTCTCTTATGATTAATTTCAAAAATATATTTTGCAAAATCAGCCCAAGAACAATACTCTTCATTAGTAACATGATATGTTCCATAATTATCTGTTTGAGATAAATCAACAAGTAATCTAGATAAATCAACTGTATATGTTGGAGATCCAATTTGATCATTTACAACATTTAATTCATCATGATTTTCAGATAATTTAAGCATAGTTCTTATAAAATTATTTCCATTTATTCCAAATACCCATGATATTCTAGCTATAAAATGATTAGGATTCTTCCTAACTTCCTCTTCACCTTCAAACTTAGTTTTTCCATACACACTTTTTGGATTAACTTCATCATCTGGCTCATATAAACCATCTTTTGTACCATCAAATACATAATCAGTAGAAAGATAAACTATTTTAGCACCAACTTTAACTGATGCATCAACAACATTTCTAGTTCCATCTACATTTATACTTCTAACTCTATCCTCCATATCCTCTGCCTTATCAACAGCAGTCCATGCAGCACAATGAAATATAACATCAGGTTTAAATCGTGAAACAACATCTTCAACTTGTTTTTTATTAGTAATATCCATATCATCTATATCAGTTGCTAAAATATTAGACTTATCAACGCCACGTTTTAATAATTCTCTTTTTAAATCATATCCCAATTGTCCATTATATCCAGTAATTAAATACTTACAGCTTTCTCTCTTAAACTTAACAGGATTATCTTTTAAACTTGGATGAATTTGATCTTTATCAGAAAGAATAGGTTTATCAATTCCATTTTCTTTCATAATCTTATCCCAATTAATATTAATATCTTTATCATTCCAAATTATACCAGCCTCCATCTTAGGAGCATAATCATTATCTATTAAATATTGGAATATAGTATTATCCTCAAGTGCAATAAATCCATGAGCAAACCCACGAGGTACAAATAATTGTCTATTATTATCCTCAGTTAATTTAACGGTAGTATATTGTCCATAAGTTGGAGAATCAACTCTTAAATCAACAACTACATCAACTGCACTACCTTTTATTACTTCAACAATCTTAGCTTGACATTTAGGATTTTTTTGAAAATGCAATCCTCTAAGAACACCCTTAGATGATTTAGAACGATTTGTTTGAACAACTTTCTTAAATCCAAGTTTTTCTAAATTTTTATCAATAAAATATGGTGAAAAATAACCTCTTTCATCACCAAATCTATCTGGTTCTAAAATATAACAATCTTTTAAATTAGTTTCAATCTTCTTCATATTATTTTTCCTCTTCTACTATTTTATATAAATATTTACCATAACTATTTTTACTTAACACTTTTGCTCTATTTTTTAAATCATTTTTACTTATCCATCCCTTATAATATCCAATTTGTTCAGGACAACATATAACTTTATCTTTATTTATTTCAATAGTTCTTATCATATTAGATGCATCTAATTGACTATCAAATGTTCCAGTATCAAACCAAGTAAAACCTTCTTCTAAAAGCTGAGCTTTTAATTTGTTTTTCTTTAAATAAAAATCATTTAAAGTAGTAATCTCATACTCTCCTCTATCTGACTTTTTAATAGATTTAGCTAATTTACTAACTCCCTTAGGATAAAAATACAATCCAGTAATTGCCCAATTAGATTTAGGTTTCTTAGGTTTTTCCTCTACAGATACAACATTTAAATTATTATCTAATTCCATAATTCCAAATCTTTCAGGATCTTTAACTTCATTTCCAAATATTGTAGCATACCCTTCTTTAGCATTCTTACATGCATTATCAAGTAAATCACTAAAATTATTACCATAAAAAATATTATCACCTAATATCATTGCAGATTCAGAATCACCAATAAAATCTTCACCTAAAATAAATGCTTGAGCAAGACCTTCAGGTTTAGACTGAGTAATATATGTAATATTAACTCCAAAATCTCTACCATCTTTCAATAGTCTCATAAAACTATATTGATCTTCAGGTGTAGTAATAATTAAAATGTCTTTAATATTCGCAAGCATTAAACAAGATAAAGGATAATAAATCATTGGTTTATCGTAAATAGGTATCAATTGTTTAGAAACTCCTTCAGTAATAGGAAACAGCCTAGATCCTGTACCACCTGCTAAAATAATTCCTTTCATATAATCCTCCTTAATTTAAAATAATCCATTTCTAATTTAAGAATTAATTATAATACACCCTATAATAATTAATTAATGAAGAACCAATTCATTTTTAATTATGAACAATTAGAAATATAATACTATTTTTAATTATAGTAACTCCTCATTAAATTAATTATACAAAATGCAATATCAAAAGACAAGAAATAACAATAAAAAAAGCATAAATAATTATGCATAAAAAAATAGAGGAAACATTAATGATAAAACCTGTGTCGTTTGTACAGGTGGGTATTCGTACGCTACCATTAGGATCCTTAAATTAATAAGTCTTCAACACAAGTAGCTGATCAAAATTCCCTTATCATTTCTTTAGTCGGTTTTAATAAGAATGTTCCCTCTATGACCTAAATATATCACAAGTTTATAAATATTGCAATAAAATTTAATACTAAGATAAAGCAAAAAATATAAACTATATAAGAATATATAATTAATATTTATAATCATTTCTATCAATAATTATAAAAAAGAATAAACCTCACAAAGAGAACTATATATCTATTCAAATATAAAAAGAATAGATACAATTTTACATGCATCTATTTAAACTATTACTCAGATTTACTAACACATATTCCAAGCTCATTTAATTGTTTTGTATCAACCTTGCTTGGACAATCAGCCATCAAATCACTAGCAGAAGCCGTCTTAGGAAAAGCAATAACATCTCTTATATTATCAGTATTAGATAAAATCATAGTTAATCTATCAAGTCCTAAAGCAAATCCACCATGTGGAGGACAACCATATTTTAAAGCCTCAACAAAAAATCCAAATTTATTTTCAATATCCTCTTTAGATAATTCTAATGCTTCAAACATAGTTTCTTGAACCTTTTCATCATGAATTCTAATAGATCCACCACCTGCTTCATATCCATTTATAACTATATCATATGCCTTAGAATAACAATGAGCCTTATCATTTAATAATTTATCAACATCCTCATCTTTAGGCATTGTAAAAGGATGATGACAAGCTAAAAATCTATTTTCTTCAGCACTCCATTCAAAAAGTGGAAAGTCAGTAACCCATAATAATTTATAATCATCTTTATCAATTAAATCCAATTCTTTTCCAAGCAAAATTCTTAATGCTCCAAGTGAAGTTTTAACAACATTATATTCACCAGAAATAATAAATACTAAATCATTCATTTCAATATTAAGCTTTTTCTTTATCAATTTAATTTCTTCATCACTAACAACTTTAGAAATAGAACCTGTTATCTCATCATCAAATTTTAAATAAGCAAGCCCTTTAGCATTATATTTTTTTACAAAATCAGTTAATTTATCTATATCTTTTCTAGAATATTTAGTACTAGCTTGTTTAGCAACTATTGAATTTATTACACCACCATTCTCTAATACATTTTTAAATACTTGAAATTCAGTATTTTCAAAACAATCAGATATATCATTTATTTTCATATCAAATCTTAAATCTGGTTTATCAGAACCATAATCTCTTATTGCATCATCATACTTCATTCTCATTAGTGGCAATTTAATATCAATATTATTAACATCTTTAAATATTTTAGAAACCAATTCTTCACCTAAAGTCATTACATCATTTTCATCAACAAATGACATTTCAACATCTATCTGAGAAAATTCTGGCTGTCTATCTGCACGTAAATCCTCATCTCTATAACATCTAGCAATTTGAAAATATCTTTCTATTCCACCAACCATCAACAATTGTTTATATATTTGAGGACTTTGTGGAAGAGCATAAAATTCACCTTTAGAAACACGAGATGGAACTAAATAATCTCTAGCTCCTTCAGGTGTTGATTTACATAATGTTGGAGTTTCAACTTCAATAAAATCTAAAGAATTAAGAAATTTTCTTGCAGAAAAAGTAATATTATTCCTAACAATCAATTTATTTCTTATACTCTCTCTTCTAATATCTAAATATCTATATTTTAATCTAGTATCTTCTAAAGCATTTGTATCATCCGTTATTTGAAAAGGAACATCTTTAGATTTATTAATCAAAACCAACTCTTCTAAATCAATTTCAATATCACCAGATTTAATATTTTTATTTTTAGACTCTCTTTCAACAACAACACCTTTAACATTAATAACATATTCTGACTTTAAAGAATTTGCCAAATCATAATATTTATTATCTGGTCTTACAACTATTTGAGTAATCCCACATCTATTTCTTAAATCAATAAATACTAATCCACCAAGATTTCTAACTCTAGAAACCCAACCATTCAATTCAACTTTTTCTAAAACATTATCTATTGTTAAATACTTATAATTAGTTAACATAAAAATTCTTCTTTCTATATATGAGTATCAAGATAATCAACTAAATCAACGATACTAATTTTTTCTTCTTCTCTTGTCTTATTATCTTTTATTGTTATAACATTTTCTTTTATATCATCATCTTTTAATAATATTAAATATTTTGCATTCATTCTATCTACAGCCTTAAATTGATTTTTAAATGTTTTATTCATCATATCCATCTCACAACTAAAACTATTTAATCTTAAAGTCTGAGTAAGTATACTAGCTGTATTTCTTTCATTTTCAGATTCACCTAATATATATACATCAATAGAATCTTCTATAGGAATTTCTATATTCTCATTATCTAATATTTCAACTACTCTATCTAGTCCCATTGCAAAACCAACTGCAGGAGTACTTTCTCCTCCTAAAGATTCAACCAAATTATTATACCTACCACCTGCTCCAAGAGCAAGAGAATCATTTAAAACTATTTCAAATACTGTATAATTATAATAATCAAGTCCTCTAACAATATTAGAATCAATTTCATAATCTATTTCTAATAAATCTAACAATTCCAATAATTTATCAAATCTATTTTTAGATTCTTCATTTAAATAGTCAATAATTTTAGGAACATTTTTTAAAATATCATTATCACCATCAATTTTGCAATCCAAAACTCTTAAAGGATTTGTTTCAAGTCTTCTTTTACAATCATCACATAATTCATCTTTATATGGTTTTAAATAATCAACAAGTGCCTTTCTATAATTATCACGAGATTCATCATCACCAAGTGAATTTATTTTAACTTTAACATTCTCAAGTCCAAGTAACTTATATGCATTATATGCAAGAGAAATAACCTCAGCATCACTTTCAACAAAATCACTACCAAAACATTCAAAACCCCACTGAGTAAATTCTCTTTGTCTTCCAGATTGAGGTCTTTCATATCTATACATTTTTTCACAATAAAACACTTTAACAGGATCAGTTAAATTACCATACAATTTATTTTCAACAAACCATCTAACAACACCTGCAGTACCTTCAGGTCTTAAGCTTATATTTCTATCTCCTCTATCTTTAAAATCATATGTTTCCTTTTTAACAATATCTGATTCATCACCAACACTTCTATGAAACAATTCAGTTGCTTCAAATACAGGTGTTTCTATAAAACCATATCCATATTTATCAGATAATGTATCTAAAACATTTTTTATATATTGTCTTTTTTTTGCATCTACACCATATATATCATATGTACCTTTTTGTTTTATAATCATAGAACCTCCTACATCAATATATTCATATATTCATTATAATATTCTTCAGCAATCTCAATATTAAAAGGATCATCTTTATTTTTAGCAAGCTTTATTAATTCCTTTAATTCAACTCTTAATATCTTATCTAATTCTTTAGAATAATTATACTTCTTCTTATTTTCTTGATACTCTTTTAAATCCAATACTTTATATCTTCCATTAGGAAATACTCTTAAATCTAAATCATAATCAATATATTTAATAGTATCATCTTCAAATATATAAGGAGAAGATATATTACAATAATAAGTTACACCTTGATCCTTATATTGTATTATAATATTAAACCATTTCTTTTTATAAAATACCATAGTAGCAATCTCATGAGTATACCAAACAGCCCCATCTTCTTCTTGTACTCTAGAATTTGAATTAGCAAATACTAAATAATCATCATGTTCTTCTAATAAAATTGCTTCATTCCAAGTTCTATGCATAGTTCCATCATGTTTATAACTATGTATCTTATACCTTTTCCCAATTTCTAATCTTTGTTGCATAAAAAACCACCTATTCTATTTATTATAAAATTTACCTATTACAATAAAACCAAGAAACATTAATACACCGAAAATTAATGCTCCTGACCAAACATTATTTAAATTTTTATCAAAAAAACTATTTAATTTTTCATTCCATTCATTTAAAGTTGAAGTAAAACTCAATATTAGAAAATAACTATCTATCATTATTACTCTCCATAATATCAATACTTTTTTCTTCAATTAATTTAGCTTCTTTAATTTTAGACTTATCATCATTTAACCCATTATTAATACTAATATTATTTAATAAATCAAGTATTCCAAATATCAATAATAATATTCCAGCTAACTTTAACAAAGTAACAGCAGTACCAAAAGGATTAAAAACAATTAAAACTCCACAAATCATCTCAAATAATGCTATTATAACACTAGGTTGCCAATTACTTAACCCAATTTTTTTTAAATCTAAAACTTCTTGTAATTTAATTGCAGAAGATACAATAATACCAATACCAATAACAAACGGAATTATTGTCGCTATAAACTTAGGATTTAATATTAATAAAATTCCAGCTATTGTAGCAACTAATCCATAAGCTAAAAATACTACATCCTCTGTTTTTCTAAAAAAACTAATCATACCAACAAGACCTAATAAAAGTAAAATTGCACCAATGAAATATGATACAGCAGCTATTGTTTTATCAGCCTGAAAAATCAATAAGCATGCAAGAGTCAAAAACATTATCGAAGGAATCAAACTTTGTTTTTTCTTTTTATCTTCCATATTATACAACTCCTTTTATTTAATTTTATCATACTTTTTTAACTTTGTTATATTTAATTAAAATAAAAAAATAAAAAAGTCCCAAATATGAGACTAATTTGCTTGATAAACACTTGCTTGTTTTTTATCTTTGCCAACTCTTTCAAATTTAACAATACCAGATATTTTAGCATATAGAGTATCATCTTTACCTCTACCTACATTTTCTCCTGGCATAATTTTAGTTCCTCTTTGTCTATATATAATTGAACCACCTGTAACAAATTGTCCATCACCAGCTTTAGCACCAAGTCTTCTACCTGCAGAATCTCTACCATTTGAAGTAGAACCCTGTCCTTTGTGATGAGCAAATAATTGTATATTTAATTTTATCATAATTTGCCTCCTTCTAATTTTACATTATCTGGATAATCTCTTTCTAATTGTTTTAATAATGATATCATATTATCTATTAATTTTTGAACATTTTTATCTTTCGATATATTATCAATTATTATACCTTTATCACTTTTCATATATTTAAGTCCATGTTCTTTAATAGATAAAATACCATTAACACTACATATAACAATTGAAGATACCGCAGCACATACAATATCTTTACCATAATCGTCATATAAAGCATGACCTAATATTGACACTTTATCATATTCATACCCAGATTTAAGATATTTTATTTTAATCATTTTATCCTACTATTTTAGTTATTTTTAACTTAGTATATGGTTGTCTATGACCTTGTGTCAATCTATTTGATCTTGATTTTTGTTTATATTTAAAAATTCTAATTTTCTTATTCTTTCCATTCTTAACTACATCTGCTTCAACATAAGCATTTTTAATAAATGGTTCACCAACTTTAGAATCAATCATCATTACTTGATTCAACTTAACTGATTGTCCCTCTTGAGCATCAATTTTTTCAACAAAAATCTCATCATTCTCAGAAACATAATATTGTTTCCCACCAATTTTTACTACTGCTTTCATATATACCTCCTTTTTTTCACTTAAGACTCGCTTTTAAGGTACATTCGTTTAAAACCTTTTCAATGCGGTTTGAGATAAGAGGTCTCAAACATGTAATATTTTACAAGAAAAAATCAATATTGTCAACACATTCAATATTTTTAAATATTTTATTCAAATAACTGATCATTCTTTAATCTCAAAAATTATTGAATTACACATAATTAAGAAAAGAAAATAAAAATAATAATTTTTTTATGATATAATGTTGATGGAGGCAA
>CADCRC010000081.1 GCA_902803795.1 uncultured Erysipelotrichaceae bacterium
TAAACTGCTATAATCTGAATTATCATTAGATGTTCCTACAAAAACAATATCTAATACTTTGTTTTTCTTTTGAAATCTTCTATTAATTTTCATATATCCCCCTAAATTACATATATTATAACACCATTATATAAAAAAATCTACTTACAATATAGCAATTGAAAGTAGAGTTAAAATAATATTATGTATCATATGAAATGAAATACTTGTAAAAACTGTATCTGTTTTAGAATACATTTTAGCAAACGAAAAACCTAAAATTCCATATGGTAGTAAAAACAAAAAGTCAGTTAAAGCCTTTGCAGAAGGAATAATATGCATAAGACCAAATATTAAACTAGAGAAAAATATAAATACTTTTTTATTAGTAGTCATATCTTTAATAGACTTTCTAAATATTATTTCTTCAACAATTGGAGCAAGCACACCAGCTTCTATCAACATCCATATTGGAGCAGTCTTTATAAATTGATTAACCGCTTGTTGATTATTAGCTTGACCTAACTTAAATACAAATATTATTATAGCATTTGATATAAACATAATAGCTAATCCTAACAACCAATATATTAAACCAGTATTTAAATTCTCATCCAATTTATTTTTAAAAATATAAAACTCTTTCTTTAATTCTTTCCTATATATAATAAATAAAACAATTAATACAATAAGCTCACTAAAACAACCAAGTATTACTCTAAGATATTCATCAACATAACTAATATTTAATAATTTAACAGGAATATATTCTAATAATCCAGAAAAACAAAAGAATACAAATATTAATAATGCTTTTAATGTTTTCTTAATATAATTAATAGTATATTCATCACTAACTTTTCTAATAAATACTACAATAATTCCAATTAAAATAACAGATATAATTATAAATATAAATTGTGGAATGTGAAATATATCATTATTATTTGAATATAATAAAGCAAATATAAACAATATAAATGTAGATATTTCAATATAATTCTTTAAATTATTTTCTTTTTCTTTCACAAACATCACCTAAATATAGTTTATCACATTTTTTAATATTTATATTTAAAATTTTAATTTAAAAATCCACTTTACTATTATGAATAAAAATTGACAAAATAAGACTTATTTGTTAAAATAATTAAGTCAAATGAGTGATCCGCTGATTTTATTATTATGATCATTTTTAAATAACAATGGTTGGAGGTGAAAAATATGAATATTATTGACAAGATTAATAGAAAACAAATTAATCCAAATATTCCAGAATTCAGAGTAGGAGATACAGTTAGAGTAGATGTTAAAATCATTGAAGGAAACAAAGAAAGAATTCAAGCATTTGAAGGTATCGTAGTATCTAAAAAAGGTGGTTCAGTATCTGAAACATTTACAGTAAGAAAAGAATCTAATGGTGTTGGAGTTGAAAGAGTATTCCCAGTTAATTCTCCTAAAATAGCTGAATTAAAAGTATTAAGAAAAGGAAAAGTTAGACGAGCAAAATTAAATTTCTTAAAAGATATGCGTGGAACATATCGTATTAAAGAACGCGGAGCTAAATAATTATTATGAAGTTTCTAAGAGAAATAGTCCCATATATTGTTGTTGTTATATGTGTACTTACTATCAAGCAACTTATCGTAACACCTATTAAAGTAAATGGATCATCCATGAATGACACTTTATATGATGGAGATATAATGTTATTAGATGAAATATCTTATAGATTTTCTGATATAAAAAGATTTGATATAGTAGTTGCTAAATACAGTAATGAATATCTTATAAAAAGAGTTATTGGATTACCAGGAGAAACAATTTCATACAAAAATGAAGAATTATATATTGATGGTAAATATGTAAAAGAAGATTTTGATCATAAAATAACATATAATTTTGATGAAATTAAACTTGGAAAAGATGAATATTTTATAATGGGAGATAATAGAACAAATTCGTTAGATAGTAGGGTATTTGGTCCAGTAAATATTAAAAATATTCGTGGAAAGGCATCAGTTGTATTCTTTCCATTTGATAGACTAGGTAGTATAAAATAATATACTATCTTTTTCTATTGATTTTTTTAATTTTTTATTATATCATTTTAGTATATGAAGTATACGTATGTGTATGGATAGAAAGGAAGGTTAAAAAATGGAAGACGAAGAAAAAAATACAACAAATGAAGAAGAAGTAGTTGAGGAAGTAGTTGAAGAAGTAATGGAAGAGCCTGCAGAGGAACAAGAAGAAGTAAAACCAGAAGAAGTAAAAGAACCTGAAAATGTGGAAAATGTTGTAGAAAAAAAGAATGATTCAGCATCAAATAAAAGCGCAAACTTTATACCATTAATAATATTGATTGTAATAGTTGTTGCTTTATTTGGAGGATGTTATTATTTTGTAAGCAACAAAACACCAAAAGACATATTTAAAACAACAATTAGAACACTTAAAAAGTATACAGCAAATATTGCAACTGAAGATATTTCAAAATATAAAGGAACACTAAACTATAGCATTGAAACAAATATTGATGAATTAAGAGAACTTGCAGATGTTAAAAGAAGTGTAGTTTATGGAATTGATAGAAAAAATAAAAAACTAGAATTAGGAATTAATACAACAGGTGATGATAAATTAGGACTATTAGTATATCTAAAAAATGGAAAGACATATGTAAATTTTAAAAGTTTAAATAAAACTATTTGCTTAGATGATTATGATTCATTCAAAGGTATATCAGAAGAATTAGAAGTATTATTTGAAAATAGTTCAGATATAAGTGGAGAAGATATACAATATGTCGCAAATAAGGCAATTGATCTTTTAGCTGATAGTTTAGTTGAAGATAAAATATCTAAAAAAGATAGTGAAATAAAAGTAAATGGTAAAAAAATAAAAGTTGTTAAAACAGTATATGAAATAGATGAAAAAGTAGTTGAAAAACAAACTAAAGCAGTTATAGAAGGATTATTAAAAGATAGCCATTCAAAAGAAATATTAAAGAAAATTAAACTTGAAGATGATAAAACACTATATGATGAATTAGATGATACTGAAGTAAATAAAGATGAAATAGGTGAAGTAGATACAAAAATTATTATTTATACAACAAGCGGATTTTCATCAATATTTAAAGGAATAGAAATTGAATCAAATGATTCTAAAATAAGTTATTTAACAAATAATGGAGATTTTGATTTAGTATTTGATGAACTTGGTTCAAAAGTAACATTAAAAGGAATAAAAAAAGATGATTATACACAAGTTACTCTAGATAGTGACTTTGGAAAAGGTAAATTTAAAGTAAGAAAATTTGAAGATGATAATATAGATTTAGATTACAATTTAGAAGCAAATGATTCTGAAATATCTGGAACAATTTTATTAAAAGGAAATAAAGATAAATTTGAAGGAAAAGTATCTGTTAAAATAGAAAATCAAAAATTAACAGTTAAATTTGATAATAAAAGCAGTAAAGATGATGTAGCTAATTATAGTACAAAAACAACTAAGATGAGTGAATCAAGCATATATGAAAATATGATAAGTGAACTTTCAGATACAATAGTAATGAGCACATTTGGTAGTAGTTTAATAAAACCAAATTTTATAGGTAATACATATATAGATGAAACAGAAACTGAAACATTACATTTTATAGATGAATATACATTAACTGTTAAAACATCTTCTGGAACACAAGATGTAAATTATACATATGAAGATGGATTATTGCAATTTACATACTATACAGTTGACTTTGAAATGACATATGAAGATGATTGTTTTATTCTAGATAGTGATGATAAAGAATATTATTATTGTAAGAAATAGAACTTAAATTAAGCACAATTTGTGCTTTTTTTATTTTAATCATAAATTATTTGTATTATAATTAAGTAGGTGATATTATGACAATTTATGATTACATTTATTATTATAAAGACATAACTATAAAAGATGTTTACTGGAATGATCTTGATAATATGTTATGTGCAATATTATCTTATTTACCAATAAAACAATTTGAAGGTAAAAAAGATATAAGTGAAGTAGTTCAAATGATAGATAAACATAATGGAGATATGGAAACTGCAGCAGTGAATTTATTGAAAGAAATAGAAAATAGTAATAGATACAAAAAAATGAAGTTATATAACTATAAAAAAATAATTGATTCTCAAACTCAGTTTGTTGCAATAACAATAAGACTTGGAAATATAACATGTATATCATTTAAAGGAAGTGATGGATCAACAATAGGATGGCATGAAAATTTTAGATTATCATATTTATTTCCCACTAATACACAAATTATCGCTGCAAACTATCTAAAAGAAAGCATTAATTTTTTTGATATGAATATACATGTTGTAGGTCACTCTAAAGGAGGAAATTTGGCTATTGCATCTATTTTATGTTCAAATATAAATATAAGTAGAATAAAATCAATAGTTAACTTTGATGGACCAGGTTTCTTATCAAACGAAAAATATTCTACAAAATATAAATCTATAGAGAATAAAATAACTACATATTTACCAGAAAATAGTTATGTTGGTATTCTATTATATAATGATAATATAAAAACAATTAAAACATTAAAGAATGGATTAAACTCTCATTTTTTAAACAATTGGGAATGCTTTGGAAATTTTTTAGTTAAAGGAAATTTATCTAAAGAAAGTATTGCCACTCATAAAAAGTCAATTGATTACATTAATAGTTTTAGAAGAGAAGATATTGAAAATGTAATTGAAAATTTTTTTGGAATATTAGAAAAAAGCAATATAAAGAATTTTAATGAACTAACAAAATTAAAATATGAAAAAATAAAGAAATTAATAGATGGTTTAAATGGATTAGACACAAAAACAAAAAATAACTTTTTTGAAATACTAAAACTATTTATAAACCCATTTCAATAGGAGGAGCAAAATGTTTGAAGTTGAATTAAATTACATAAAAGATATAGAAATTAGAGAAAGTGCAAAAAAGATGATTGAATTATTACCAAAATATTTCTTTGAAGTTCCTGCATCATCAACAGGAAAGTATCATCCTGAATATGCAACAGGTAAAGGAGGACTTGTAAGACATACTAAAGCGGCAGTTAGATTTGCACATGAGTTATTAGAAAATCCTGCAATTGGAGATAAATATAGTTCTCGTGAAAAAGATTTAATGATTATGGGACTAATGTTGCATGATGGGCTAAAATTAGGATTAAAAGAAGAAAAATATACAAGATTTGATCATCCAATTTTAATATGTGATTATATAAAAGACAATAAATCAGAACTATTATTAAAAGAGAAGGATATTAATTTTTTAACAGACTGTATTAAAACACATATGGGTATTTGGACAACAGATTATAATGGAAATGAAGTGTTAGAAAAACCAAAAACAAAATACCAAAACTTTGTACATATGTGTGATTATCTTGCAAGCAGAAAATGTATTATATTTCAATTTGATAAAGATAATAATATAATAGGTTAATATGAAAGATAAAATATAAAACATATTGATTTATATTTTATTAAAAACAAAATAGTTAAGTTAATTAATAGCAATGAAACAATAAGTTATATATTTAATGAAAGAAAAAAATTATGATATAATTAAATAAGAAAATAATATTTTAATTGTCTTTTATAATTTTATATGGAGGTTCATCACTATTATGAGAAAGAAAATAGTTTTTATATCAATATTATTGTTTTTTTCTTCATTTTTAATCATTCTTGCTTTAGGAAGAAAAACAACTTTAGAATATGATATTAATAATATGGAAAACATTTCCGTTGTTTATAATAAAAACATCATAAACTGTATAAAGTATCAAGAAAAAGAAAAACTGAAATTAATAATAAAACCTGTAAATAAAGGAAAAACTGAAATTATCATAAGTGGTATAATACAACATGATGATTCAAATGATGAAAATAAGCAATATAAGAAAAAA
>CADCRC010000082.1 GCA_902803795.1 uncultured Erysipelotrichaceae bacterium
GCAGTATAAACAACCATAGATCCTTGAGGACTTCCAAATTTAGTATCTTCTTTTAAAGCATCATATGATTCAGGACCAAATACTCCAACATACATACCATCAACTTGTTTTTCTAAATATATTCTAATATCTTTATCTGATATATTAGAAGCATTATTATCTCTAGTAACTGCAATCTCATAATTAGCATGAGCATTATTTTTTAAATTACAATTAACAGAAAAATCAAAATACATATCAGAAGAATTCAAAATAATACCCGCAGAATCAGATAATCCTTGCATATTATTAATAATAAGTTCAGATGAATCATCTGTATATGTCATAGCAATCTTTCCACCATCTACAACTCTATCAGTTTCAATAACTCTCTTATTCTCTTTAGATTCAATAGATAAAATCAAAACAATCACAACAATAAGTGCTAAAGTTATACCAACTATACCAACCAATAACGAAACAGACACCCCTCTTAATTTCTTTTTCATAAAATCCTCCTATACACTATGTACACCAACATTTAAAATAAATCTTTCTCCTTTATAACCTAAAGGATAAAAATCAGATAACCAAACTCTTAAAATAAATTCTTTTTTTTCATATCTTGATAAAATATCCTCAAATATTATTTTACCACCAGAATAATAAGAATCATACAATAATTCACCATAATTCGGCACAATATTATTTTTAAATAATTTGCAAGGTTTATCATCACCATCTGTTAAAAAAACTTTAATATATTTATCAGGAATAGTCGACTCAAAACTCTTCTCAAGATAAACAAAAGCTTTTGTATTAATACCTCTTTTATTTTCAATAGAAAACTTAAAATATCCAACTATACCATCATCATTTTTTTTAATATTCATTCCAACTTTATCATTTAAAGGCAAATCATCACTAATAATAATCGACGAAGAATTTGAATTAATAACAACATTATCATATTTTACGCCTCTAAATAATAATAAAATAATAAATAAAATAACAATTATTAAAGCACAAATACCAAAAGCATTAGTAATAGAAGAATATTTTTTTTTCTTTTTAAATAAATTACCTAACATATCATACATCTCCTATTATTAAAAAAAGATTAACACAAAAAACATCATAAGTCAAATACTCTTTTAGCATTCTTTGAAGTTTTATCTAAAACATCATCAACACTAATATCTAATATTTCGGCTATTTTAGATGCAATAAATATAATATTTTTAGAAGAATTCTTTTTTCCTCTAACCGGAACAGGAGCTAAATATGGACTATCTGTCTCAAGTACAACATTTGATAATCCAATATTTTTAATAATATTAAATAAATTAGAATTTTTAAATGTAATTATTCCACCAATTCCTAAATAAAATCCCATATCAATATATTTCAATGCATCTTCTAGAGAATCATTAAAACAATGTATAACACCTCTAATATTTTTATATTGAGATAAAATATTAATTGTATCCAAAACAGAATCTCTACTATGAACAACTATAGGTAAATCTAACTTAATAGATAATTCAATTTGCTTTTTAAATAGCTCAATTTGCTTATTTTTATTACTATTATCATAATGATAATCTAAACCAATCTCACCAATACCAATAATTTTTTTATTATTAACAATAGTATTTTCTAAATATAATAAATTTTCATAATTAATAAAATCTGCATATTCCGGATGAAAACCCAATGTCAAATATATACCATTATATTTGCTTGCTAAAAATAAAGCAAAAT
Organism: uncultured Erysipelotrichaceae bacterium; assembly: GCA_902803795.1. GTDB lineage: Bacteria > Bacillota_I > Bacilli_A > RF39 > UBA660 > RUG14903. The sequence goes on from CADCRC010000082.1 coordinate 1,744, forward strand.
CATAATTTACAACATCACAAAAAGAAACTATTTTTATTAAAACACCATTATTAAAATCATCTTTTAAAATCTCATCATATTCATCTTCTTCATCAATATGACAATGTGTATCAATCATCCTCATCACCTAAATTAAAAATATAAGAATTCTTTAAAGTAAACCTATATCTATTATTAATTTCCTTAGAATTATTAATTAAAACAACATTTTTTACAGATATTTTATTACTTATCAAATTAATAAGGTTAAAACAATAAATATTATTAAAATTATTAATTATTTTATCTTTATATTTATCTATATTAACATTTTTATCTATAAACAATAAATCTAATTTATTTATTATATCATCATAAAAATATCTTTCTATATTAATTTTAAAATTATCAATTATACTCTTATCTAAATCAATGAAAGTTTTCTTATAAATTTTAATAACAAAATTATCATCTTTTTTTTCATTAATCATTTTATCAATATAATCAGATAAATAATCAAATCTAATTATATTCATAGAGTAACAGGTTTCAACCATATGATTTCTATATTTATTAACCATTTCATCTAAAATATCACTCGATATAATTAAATTATAATTTCTAGCTAAGTCAATAAATTTAATCTTAATACTATCCATAGAAGATAAAGGAGGCCTACAAAACAAAGAGGCAATCTCCTCATTAAATAAACTATCACAATTCTTCTTAACAACTTCTAAATAATTAATCTTATAACTTTCAAAATAGTTTTTTTTATAATCATTAATCTCATTCTTCATACATATCAATCCTATATTAAATATATCAAGAATTTTATATATTTTCAATCTTATCATTAATATTTTTATCAATCTCATTAAATAATTCAACTAAATAATAGATAGGGTGTTTATCCAAATTATTAACAAAAAGAATTAATCTAATATTTCCAAAAACATTCTTTAAAGTAAAATTCTTAGATATCCTATAAGATAAATTAAATAAATATGACATATCTAAAATATTTAAAATTTTCTCACTTAAAATAATTTCAATAGTTGATTTAGTTTGAATAGTATTTTTTATATCATATTTTAAAGCAATAACCTCAAATAATTCTTCATACATATAAATATCTAAACTATCAGGAATAGCACCAAATCTATCATTAATTTCTTCTTTAACTATATTTAATTTATCAATAGAATTTATAGAAGAAATTAATTTATGAATCTCTATTTTTAAATCTTCTGACTCAACATAAGAATCAGAAATATGATTAGAAACATTAATTAAAGGTTTATTATATATAACATCCTCCTCTACAATACTATTATCATTATCAATATTATCATTAATATTTTTAATCTCATCATTTAATATTTTCAAATATAAATCAATACCAACAGAATCAAAAAAACCAGCTTGTTCAAAACCTAAAATATCTCCAGCACCTCTAATAGATAAATCACGACTCGCAATAGCAAAACCACTACCCAATCTAGTAAAATTAGAAATAGCTTCAAGTCTTGCCTTAGATGTTTCAGTCAAAATTTTAGAAGGTCTATACATAAAATATGCAAAAGCAAATTTTTCAGATCTTCCTACTCTACCACGCAACTGATACAATTGAGAAAGACCAAATCTATCAGAATCAATAACAATAAGAGTATTAACTCTAGATATATCCATACCAATTTCAATTATAGTAGTACAAACTAAAATATCATATTTATAATCCACAAAATCATTTATAGTACTTTCCAACCTACTTTTATCCATTCTACCATGAGCAACAGCAATTCTAGCATCAGGAACTATAGTAGAAATATAATAAGCATAAGAATCAATAGATTCAACTCTATTATAAAGAATATAAACCTGGCCAAACCTAGCAATCTCTTTTTCAATTGCATTCTTAATAATTTGAGGATTTTCCTCTAAAACATATGTTTCAACAGGTAATCTATTAACAGGAGCAGTTTCAATTAAAGACAAAGAACGAATACCAACCAAAGACATCTGTAATGTTCTAGGAATTGGAGTTGCAGATAAAGTTAAAACATCAACAGATGATTTAATTTCTTTTAATCTTTCTTTATGTCTAACTCCAAATCTTTGTTCTTCATCAATTATAACTAAGCCTAAATCACAAGCAACAACATCAGAACTTAATAATCTATGTGTACCAATTAAAAGATTTATCTTACCATAACTAAACTCTTCTATAATTCTATCTGTTTCCTTTTTACTAGTAAATCTATTTAATAAAGCAATTTCAACATCAAAACCCAAAAATCTTTTTAAAGCATTTTCATAATGTTGACTAGACAAAATAGTAGTAGGACATAAAAACAAAACTTGTTTATAATCCAAAATAGCCTTATATGCAGCAACAAAAGCAACCTCTGTTTTACCAAAACCAACATCACCACACAAAAGTCTATCCATTGGCAAACTAGATTCCATATCTCTTTTAATATCATTAATACTTTTAATTTGATCCACAGTTAAATCATAATCAAATGCATCTTGAAACAATTTCATTTTTTCATTATCAGGAGAAAATGCAAAACCATGTTTAGAAGCCCTTTCGGCATATAACTTTATTAACTTATCCGCAACATCATGAACTTTTTTTCTAATTCTTTGTTTAGTTTTTTGCCATTCAGAAGAATTTAATCCATTAATCTTAGGTTCAACACCATCTCTCCCAGAATACTTACTTAGTAAATTAATAGAATTTATAGGAATATAAATTTTATCATTATTTTTATATAAAACCTCAACATAATCTCTCAAATTATCCATATATTTTAAAGAAACAATACCATTATATATACCAATACCATAAATATTATGAACAACATAATCACCTATATTAAATTTATTAATATCCAATATAGGAGAATAATATCTAAAATTAGAACTATACTTATGAGATTTACTATAATTTTTAAACAACTCATTAGAACAAATAAATACATAATTATTATATTCAAAACCACAAGAAATATCTAAATCAATTAAATTAACTGAATCCTCAAATAAATTATCAATAGATGTATAAATACAATTAAACTTAATTATTTTTTTTATCTTATCAAGCTGATACTTTTTTAAACAAATAGAAACTATTTTCTTATCAATCAAACTATCTCTTATAAATTTATTAATTCCATCAATATCCTCATTAAATTGAATAATATTACAACATTTAAAAGAATATAAAGAAGATAATTCAAAATTCAAACTAGGAACATTAACAAAAGAAAAGTAATAAATAGGAAATTTAACAGATTTTAAAATATATTCTAAATCAAACATATAATTAGATTTAAAATCAATATCTCTACTTAATCTATAATCATCAATTTCACTATTTAATTTATTATTCTCAATTACGATTTCATTATAATTTACAAAAAAAGTATATAATTTATTAAAATAACTAGAAATATTACAAGCATCCTCATAACAAGGATAAAACTTTTGATTATTAACAATATTAGATTCTAAATTTTTATCAGTTAAAAATTCAGAATTAGGATAAATACAAACACTATCAACAGATTTTAAAGATCTCTGACTATCAACATCAAAATATCTTATAGACTCAACAGTATCACCAAAAAATTCAATTCTAACAGGCAAGTCACTTAATAAAGAAAAAACATCTACTACAAAACCACGAACTCCAATATCACCTGTTTTATTTACTACATCATCAATTACATACCCAACATTAACTAATTTATCAACTAATTTCTTAGGACTTATCTCATCATTAACAGATATACTAACTATAGATTTTCTATACATAGTAGGTAAAGGCAAAAATCTCAAATATGACATAAGATTACATATAACAATTGAGTTTTTAGAATCATAAATATGAGACAAAGTCTCAAGTCTATTTATTTGTAAATCAGGACTAATAGCAACAGCTTCACTAGTTAAAAAATCATCCATTAAAAACAAATAAGTATTATTATTAAATGAATACATATCAGAATATATCTTTTGTGCTTCAATAATATCTTTAGTTACAATAAGAACAGATGAATCCAAATTTTTTAAAATACTAGATATATAAGCAGAAAAAAGAACGTAATTAGCATCAACTAATCCCATATTCTTATCTAAAACAAAATCAAAAGAATTATAAAAATTCAAAAAATCACCTCATATTATTTGTTCTTAACATTATACTTATTCATCAAACAATCAAAAGACATAATAAAATAATCATCCAATAATTTATTAATAATATCAAATACATCACCTAAAATATCTAATTCATAATTACTAAATTTACCAAGAACATAATCAATAACATCAATATTATTTTTAGATATACCTATTTTAAGTCTTTTATAATTGGAAGTACCTAAATTAAGTTCAATATTTTTTAATCCATTATGTCCTCCAGAAGAACCATTCATTTTTAATTTTAAATTTCCAATATTTAAATTCATATCATCACAAATAATCAAAATATCGGAAATATCAACATGATAATAATTAACAAACTTTGCTACAACCTCTCCAGATAAATTCATAAATGATTTAGGCTTAATAAAAATAACATCCTCTTCTTCAATTACACACTTATAACAAAAAGAATTAAATTTATCTTTCCAAATAACATCAGAAAACTTATAAGATAAATAATTATCTAAAACCATAAATCCAATATTATGTCTAGTATTAATATACTCTTTACCAACATTTCCTAATCCAAAAACCAACTTCAAATTAATCACTTTCCTCATTATAATATTCTTTATATATAACAGATTTAGCTACACCTCTATCTTTAGCAACTAACTTAAAAGAATTCATTAAACTATTATTATCATCTAAATATAATTTAACATGTTCTTTAACAGATAAATTATTAAAATTAAAATTAGAATTAAACCCCTCAACAACTAATACATACTCTCCTTTAATTTCATCATTAAAATTACTAAATTCAGATAAATTTCCATGATATATACTTTCATGAATCTTAGATATTTCATGAGATAAACTAAAATATCTATCTCCAAAAACGTTAATTATATCACTAATATAATTTAATAAATCATGCATTGATAAATAAAAAACAATAGGATATTTGCAATATTTTAACTCATTTAATTCATTTATTCTAGAAGATTTATTATTATCTAAAAAACCATAAAACATAAAATGAGTAGAATCAATACCAGAAGTCATAATAGAACAATTTAAAGCAGATGCTCCAGGCAAAGCAACTACATTAAAGCCATTCTCTATAACATACTTAACGCAAACATAACCAGGATCAGAAATAATAGGACATCCCTGATCACTAACAAGACCAACATTCATACCTTTTTTTAAATAATTTAAAACATCTTCTTTTACACTATTTTCATTAAATTTATGGCAAGAAACAAGTTTCTTACTTATATTAAAATAATTTAACAATTTCAAAGTTTCACGAGTATCCTCACAAAAAATAACATCAACCATTTTAATTATATCCAAACTCCTAAAAGTAATATCATTTAAATTTCCTATAGGAGTAGGAATTAAATATAAAGTTGATGAATTATCATAACTACTCTGTTTTATCATACAAATCACCCTTAATAAAACTATTATATTCTTCAGTATAAGTATTATCTAAATTACGCAAAATAAATGGTTTAATAATTTTTAATCCACTTTTACCACCCTTTTGACCTTCAATAAACAACATTTTTGAAGAACTATTAATATTATTATAAATAAATTGAATTTTTTTAGGCTCAATATTATTTTTTCTAAATAATTCAATTATTTCAATTAATCTATCTACTCTGCAAGACATTGCAAAATTTCCACCATTTTTAAGTAAATAAGAAGCAGACCTTATAAAATCATCAATAGAAGTACCACTCTCATGCCTAGAAATAGATAATGCTTCTTTTCTACTAACTACTTTAACATCATTAACTTTAAAATATGGTGGATTACAAACAATCGTATCATACTTACCTACATTATTTTTATTACAAAATTCTTTAATATCAAAAAAATATGGAGTAATTTGATTATTTAAATTATTAATACTAATATTTTTTCTTAACAAATCATAAGAATTCTTTTGCAATTCAACAGAATCAATATGAGATTTAGTTCTTAAAGATAAAATCAAAGAAATAATACCATTACCCGCACCCATATCAAGTAATAATTTATCTTTACATCTAATAGTAACAAAAAATCCCAAAAAAACACTATCTAAAGAAAAAAGAAAAGAATCTTTATCCTGATATATTTTCAAAGGGTAACCTAAAACATCATTTAAAACAATCATAATTAAATCTCAATCTCATATCTAATAATCTTATCTTCATTAAACTTAACAATATAAGACTCATCTAAAAAATTAATACTAGAAACAATTCCAACACCATCAGAAGTTTTAATTTGTTTACCAATTCTAGGAAGTTTAGATGAAATCAATGAATATGTAGAATCCTCATAAGCCAAACAACACATAAGTCTACCACAAACACCATTTAATTTTGATGGTGTCAAAACAAGATTCTGATTTTTAGCCATATTAATTGATACAGAAGACAAATCATTTAAAAATCTATTGCAACATAAATATAAACCGCATGGCCCAATACCACCAACAAGTTTAGCTCTATCTCTAACTGCAATCTGTCTAAGTTCAATACGTGTCCTATATTTCTTAGCTAAAACACGTGCAAGTTCTCTAAAATCAATTCGTTTATCTGAAACATAATTAAGTAAAAGCTGAGATCGATCAAAATTATAATAAGAATCAACAAAATTCATATCTAAATTCAATGTCTTACAAGTATTTCTAGCAAATTCAATAGCTTCATCAGAAATATTAATATTAGAATAATAAACATCAAGATCATCATCAGAAACAAGTCTAACTAATTCAACTAAATCACAAGGTAAATCATTAATGTCATATTCTTTACAAGGTAAAATAACCTCACCAACATATAGACAATTAGAAATATTAACTATAACTAAATCATTAAAAAACAATTTATATTCAGGACATAAAACAAAAAATTTAGTATGTAAACCATCAACATAAATAACAGATAATTTTTCTTTTTTTTCCATAAAAAACACCTCTATTAAATTAACATTATTTTAGCAAACAAACTATCTAAAAACAATTTATAATTGATATTAAAACTCAATTTTGAAGATTCATTTCCAATTAAATCAATATA